>DAIQBC010000007.1:0-20699 GCA_036781345.1 Acidimicrobiales bacterium
CTGATGGACCACCACCACCTCAGCGAGTCCGACGCCTTCTCGTGGATCCAGAAGCAGGCCATGCAGGACCGGCGCACGATGCGGACAGTGGCCACCGAGGTCATCTCGGGCGACCTCGCCCCCGACGCGTGAGAGCTCTGTGCCGCGCACCGTCCTGCTGATCGACGGCCACTCGCTCACCTACCGCGCCTTCTTCGCGCTCCCCACCGATCTGGCCACGGCCTCGGGTCAGGTCACCAACGCGGTGTTCGGGTTCACCTCGATGCTCGTGAACCTGCTGCGCGACCACCACCCCGATGCCATCGCCGTGGCCCTCGATCGGCCTGAGCCCACCTTTCGACACGAGCGGATCGCGAGCTACAAGGGCAACCGGGACGCAGCCCCGGACATCCTGCGCCAGCAGCTGGGCCTGGTGCGCCAGGTGGTCGAGTCGCTCGGCATCCCGATCTTCGAGGTGGCTGGCTTCGAGGCGGATGACGTGATCGCCACCCTGGCCACCCAGGGACGTGACGCAGGTGACGACGTCATCATCGTCACGGGCGACCGGGACAGCTACCAGCTCGTCGAGGACCCGCACGTCAAGGTGCTCTACAACAAGCGCGGCGTGTCCGACTACGCGCTCTACGACGAGGCCGGGATCGAAGAGCGGACGGGTGTGCCCCCTGCGCTCTACCCCCAGTACGCCGCGCTGCGCGGTGACCCCTCGGACAACCTCCCCGGCGTGCCCGGGGTGGGGGAGAAGACGGCCGCCAAGCTGATCACCACCTACGGCGGGATCGACGGCATCTTCGAGCACCTTGCTGAGCAGACCCCGAAGCTCCGCGAGAACCTGGCCGCCCACGAGCTCGCCGTGCGCCAGAACCGTGAGGTGATGGTCCTCGTGCGCGATGTGCCGCTGGACCAGTCGATCGGCGACCTCGCCTTCGACCCGTCGGCGATCGACGTGGCCGAGGTTCGTCGCCTGTTCGAGTTCCTCGAGTTCAACACCCTCTTCGACCGGTTGGCGGGCGCCCTCGATGCCGACCTGGGCCCGTCGGCCTCCGACTCGGTCGTGCTGGAGGCCGAGCTGGAGCCGCTGGACACCGTCGAAGCGGCCGTGGCGGCCCTGGCAGGGCTGCGCGCCGGCACCTCACCGCTCGCGCTCTCGGCGGCCTGGGCCGGCGATGAGGGGCGCTCGGCCCTGGACGGTCTGGCCCTCGTTTGGGACAGCGCCATCGGGGCTGTGCTGTGGCTTCCTGGCCGGCTGCTCGGCGATGCCCGGGTGCGGGGCGAGCTGGGTGCTCTCGCGGCGGTCGATGGCCGGCCGCTGGCCGCCCACCAGGCCAAGCCGCTCGTGCGGGCGCTCACCGCCCTTGAGGTGGATGTGCGCGGTCTGGCCGTGGACACCGCGCTGGCCGCATACCTCCTCGATCCTGCCGAGAGCCGGTACCTCCTCGAGGAGCTGGTGGTGCGCTACGCCGGGGCGGTGATCCCAGACGGCGACGTGGCAGCGGAGGGTCAGCTCGACCTCGACGGCTCCGCCACGCCGGCGTCGATCGCCACGGCCCGCCGTGCGCTCGCCGTCGACCGTCTGGTGGCGCCCCTGCTCGCGGCCTTGGACGCGCAGGGGCTTCGGACGCTCAACGACGACATCGAGGTGCCCCTCGTCGGCGTGCTGGCCCGAATGGAGGACGCCGGTGTGGCGGTCGACCGCGGGGAGCTCGAGCGCCTCCGCGACCGGCTCGTCGCGGACGCCGAGCGCCACCGCGCCGCCATCGTGCAAGCCGCTGGTCACGACTTCAACGTGAACTCCACGCTCCAGCTGCGCCAGGTGCTCTTCGACGAGCTCGGGCTGGCCCCTCAGAAGAAGACCAAGACCGGCTTCTCCACCGATGCGGCCAGCCTGGAGAAGCTGGCTGGTCAGCACCCGATCATCGAGCACCTGCTGGCCTACCGCGAGGTCGAGAAGCTTCGGTCCACCTACGGCGACGGGTTGCTCCAGGAGGTGGGTCCCGACGGGCGCATCCATGCCACCTTCAACCAGACCGTGGCGCGCACCGGGCGCCTCTCCTCTGACCAGCCCAACCTCCACAACATCCCCGTCCGTTCCGAGCTCGGACGGGAGTTCCGCAAGGCCTTCATCCCCGCGGCCGGCTGTCAGCTCCTCGTGGCCGACTACAACCAGATCGAGCTGCGCTGCATCGCCCACCTGGCGCAGGACCCCGGCCTCATCGAGAGCTTCGCGTCTGGTCGCGACATCCACACCGAGACGGCCTCGCGGGTGTTCGGAGTAGAAGCCGGTGACGTCACCATCGAGATGCGCTCGAAGGCGAAGATGGTGTCCTACGGGCTGGCCTACGGCATGGAGGCCTACGGGTTGGGTCAGCGACTGAACATCCCCACCGATGAAGCCACCGAGATCCTCGATGCCTACTTCGAGGCGTTCCCGGCCGTGCGGGCCTACATGGAGCGCACGGTCGCCGAGGCGCGCGAGCGTGGGTACACCGAGACGCTGTTCGGTCGCCGCCGTCAGATCCCCGAGCTGGCGTCGTCGAACTTCCGGATCCGCCAGGCCGGGGAGCGGCAGGCCATGAACGCAGGGATCCAGGGTCTGGCCGCCGACATCTTCAAGGTGGCCCTGGTGCGCCTCGATGCACGGCTCGCCCACGAAGGCCTTGACAGCCGTCTCATTCTGCAAGTGCATGACGAAGTGCTGCTCGAGGTGCCCCCCGATGAGGTCGATGTTGCGGGGGACGTGGTGGTGGAGGTGATGGTGGGCGCGGCCGATCTGTGCGTGCCGCTCGAGGTGAACCTGGCGGTCGGCTCGAGCTGGGCGGCGGCCAAGAGCTGAGGAGGACGGGAGAAGACGATGGCCGGTGGCAGGAAGCTCGATCGGACGGGGAGCGGAGTGATCTGGTTCCTGATGCTCGCCGTGGTGATCTTCGCCCTCTACTCCGTGGCCGTGGCGGTCAAGGGCGTGAACGACTGCGGGGACGGCCCCAAGACCTGGCAGCTGTTCCCGCCCGAGTGGAAGTGCGAAGGGACGCCTGGCTTCGGGTGAGCCCCGCGCCCGACCACTGGTTCGAGCCCGTCGCCGCGCACCTTGGGCGCGCGTACTTGCGGTACTCGTTCACCAAGGGCACCGAGCAGGAGGTGACCTTCCTCGTCGATGCGCTGCACCTGCAGCCAGGCATGCGCGTGCTCGATGTGGGCTGCGGCCCGGGGCGTCACGCCCACGCGCTCGCCGCCCGGGGCATGCGGGTTCTGGGAGTCGACATCAGCCAGTCCTTCGTCGACCTCGCCACCGCGGACGCGCCTCCTGGCGCGACGTTCCAGCGCATGGATGCCAGGACGCTGGCGTTCGACAGTGAGTTCGATGCCGCCGTGTCGTTGTGCCAGGGCGCCTTCGGCCTCGCGGGTGGTCCCGGCGCGCCGCTGGACGGGGATGGCGCAGTTCTGGCGGGCATGGCGCGGTCACTGCGGCCGGGTGCTTGCCTAGCCGTCTCGGCCTTCTCGGCCTACTTCCAGCTGCGCTACCTCGAGGCAGGCGACCGGTTCGACGCCGATGCCGGGGTCAACCACGAGCGGACCGAGGTCCGCGACGAGGCCGGGACCGTGGCCGAGGTCGACCTCTGGACCACCTGCTTCACGCCCCGCGAGCTGCGGCTCCTCGCGGTGTCCTCCGGGCTCCAGGTGGAGCACATCTGGTCCGTCGCTCCAGGTGCCTACGCCGACGCCACTCCCACCACGCAGTCTCCCGAGCTGCTGCTGGTCGCCCGCCGGCCGTGACCCGGCTCGGAGGGCCGTGTACGATCCCCGGCGCGCTCCTGGCGCCTGCCCTGGCGCGCATCTCCTGATCCCCGACCCCCTGAAGGCCCACTCCCTTGTCCGACGACACCCTCACCTACGAGCCCAACCCCGAAGCCACCGACGCCCCCACCGGGTTCGGCACCTTCGCGGAGGACGGCACCTACACCCCCCGCCAGATCGCGTTCGACGATCTGAGCGGCGGCTTCGAGGCGGCCATCGACGGCACGCTCGTGTCCGTCGAGGACGGTCAGCTGGTGGAGGGCACCGTGGTCAAGGTCGATCGGGACGAGGTCCTGCTCGACATCGGGTACAAGTCCGAGGGCGTGATCCCCAGCCGCGAGCTGTCGATCCGCAACGACGTCGACCCGAACGAGATCGTGTCCCTCGGCGACAAGATCGAGGCCCTCGTCCTCACCAAGGAGGACAAGGAGGGTCGGCTCGTCCTGTCCAAGAAGCGGGCCCAGTACGAGCGGGCGTGGGGCGACATCGAGCGGATCAAGGAGGCCGACGGCGTCGTCACCGGCCCGGTCATCGAGGTCGTCAAGGGCGGTCTGATCCTCGACATCGGCCTCCGCGGCTTCCTGCCCGCATCGCTGGTGGAGCTGCGCCGGGTGCGCGACCTGCAGCCCTACGTGGGCAAGACGATCGAGGCCAAGATCATCGAGCTCGACAAGAACCGCAACAACGTCGTGCTGTCCCGTCGGGCCTGGCTCGAGGAGACCCAGAAGGAGCAGCGCGAGGACTTCCTCACCAACCTCAAGCCCGGTGAGGTGCGCAGCGGCGTGGTGTCGAGCGTCGTGAACTTCGGTGCCTTCGTCGACCTCGGCGGCATGGACGGGCTCATCCATGTCTCCGAGCTGTCGTGGAAGCACGTCGACCACCCCGGCTCCGTCGTGGCTGTGGGCGACGAGGTCACCGTGCAGGTGCTCGACGTCGACCTCGACCGGGAGCGCATCAGCCTGTCGCTGAAGGCCACCCAGCAGGATCCCTGGCAGGAGTTCGCCACCTCGCACCGCGTGGGCGAGCTCGTCTACGGCCGGGTCACCAAGCTGGTGCCGTTCGGTTCGTTCGTGCAGGTGGGCGAGGGCATCGAGGGCCTGGTGCACATCTCCGAGATGTCGGCCCACCACGTCGACCTGCCCGAGCAGGTGGTCACCCCCGGCGAGGAGCTCTGGGTCAAGATCATCGATCTCGACCTCCAGCGTCGCCGCATCAGCTTGTCCATCAAGCAGGCGGCCGAGGGCGGGATCGTAGCGGCCGAGTACCAGGAGCACTTCGGCGAGCACCAGTACGACGCCGAGGGCAACTACATCGGCCCGGCCATCGAGCACTCGGAGGAGGCGGAGGCCGCCTGGGCCGAGTACTTCGAGGAGCCGTCGGCCGGCGCTGCCCCTCCTGCGGCAGCCGCACCGGAGGCGCCCGAGGGCGACGAGGGGTCAACGAACCCTGATTCCTGAGGGATCGAGGAGCCCGCGCACGCGATCCTCCTCCGCAAGGGTCCCCATTTGAGGGCTAAAGGTCGGACTAAGATTTGGTCGACCTTGCGGGTAGGTCCATTCCGGGAAGAGGTGGGTGTGAGCTCTCGTAGAACGCTGATCCTGATTGCGGCGGCGCTGGTTGGTGTGCTCGCGGCGTACGCGCTGTTCACCTATGTCGGTGGCATCGAGGACAAGGCCAACAACAACGCCGAGCGCGTCAAGATCTTCAAGATCGTCCAGGACATCCCGAAGGGCCTCTTCGGGGATGAGGCCTTCACGCAGGGCTACATCAAGGCGGACGTGATCGCCAAGGAGTACCGGCCGGCGTCGGCCATCACCGAGGCATCACAGATCGATGGCCTGGTCGCCATCTCCGATCTGGCGGCCAACCAGGTGGTCGTGAGCAACCAGTTCGTGACCCAACAGGCGTCGTTGTCCACCTTCTCGCAGCTCCTCAAGCAGAACGACGTTGCGGTCACGGTCTCGATCGACCAGGTGCGCGGCGTGGCGGGGCTCCTCGTGCCAGGCGACTTCGTGAACCTGCTGGTCAACACGACCACCACGGCGGCGGCGAACCCTGATGGCTCGCCGGTCGCCGCGGACACCGGTGGTGACGTCTTCGGGCAGCCGGCCCGGTTCCTGTTCCAGAAGGTGCAGATCCTCGCCGTGGGCCAGACCCGCAAGCTGGAGCCCGGCGAGACGGCGAACACGAATGCCGACGGCACCACGACTGCATCGGCGAGCTCCGGTCTCATCACCTTCGTCGTGCCGGCCGATGCGGCTCGATTGATCGCCTCGGTTTCCGGGTCCCAGATCTACCTCACCCTCGTGGCGAAGGACTACCAGCCCACCGCCATCGGCCCGCTCGACACCGGGGCCGCCCTCCCGGGCGAGAACGGCGCCCAGCTCACCCCCTACGGCCCGGACGGGCGCCCGGAGTCGTAGGACCGCCCTGCCTGCAGTGCCCATCCGCCAGTGTTGAGACAAGGATCTACTCCCATCGCTACCAACTCGCTGAACCTCGTGCCGGTGGCCGTCCTCGACGATGACCAGCTGGAGCGCGGGCGCCTCGTGGCGCTCTTGGGCGATCGTGCGGAGCCGGTCGAGTCGATCGACGCCCTTCAACCGCTGCTGACGGGCGAGCGGACGGTGCTCGTGCTGGGCCCGTCCTATGCCAGCGCCTCGAGGTTGGCGGGCTTTGCCCCGACGTTGCAGGCCCACCGCGAGGTCGGCACGGTGCTCGTCACCGACGAGCTGTCCACCGAGCTCCTGCAGACCGCCCTCCGGGCCGGGGTGAACGACGTGCTGGCGGCCCCCGTGGACGCGTCGCAGCTCACTGCGGCGGTGGACCGGGTGGCGCAGGGCCTCGAGGCCCCGACCCCTGGCCGCGCAAGCGGGTCGGACATCAGCGTTCTGGACGACGGCTCCGACGGCGTGCTGGGCAAGGTGATCACCGTGTTCTCCACCAAGGGAGGGGCGGGCAAGTCCATGCTCGCCGCCAACCTGGCGGTCGTGCTGGCCCGACGCAGCACCGACAAGCCGGTGGTGCTGGTCGACGCCGACCTGCAGTTCGGCGACGTCGCCGTCATGCTGAAGCTGGCCCCGCAGCACACCATCGTCGATGCGGTCGGGTCGCTCGACCGCCTCGACGCGGCGCTGCTCACCCAGTTCCTGATGCGCCACGAGCCGTCGGGCTTGCTGATCCTTCCGGCACCGCTCGAGCCGTCCTTCGCCGACCAGATCAGTGCGGCGGAGATGGTGAAGATCATCCGCCTGCTGCGCACCTTCTGCAGCGCGGTGGTGATCGACACGCCCGCCTACTTCAACGAGGTCGTGCTCGGCATCATCGAGGAGAGCGATGAGGTGCTCCTCATCGCGGGCATGGACATCCCGAACATCAAGAACGTCAAGATCGGGCTGCAGACGCTCCGGTTGCTGAACGTGCCGATGACCAAGCTCCACCTGGTCCTCAACCGGGCCAACTCGAAGGTGAAGCTGGATGTGAGCGAGGTGGAGCGGACCCTCCAGATCAAGGCCGAGTCGCTGATCCCCAGCGACGTCGTCGTCCCTCAATCCGTGAACAAGGGGAACCCGGTCGTCCTCGATGCCCCCAAGTCGGGGGTCGCCAAGTCCATCGAGCAGCTGGCCGACATGTTCTCCGTCGATGAGGGAAGTCGGCGGCGACGTTGACCGCACCTGAAGGGAAGACCGGATGAGCCTCTACAAGCGCCTCCATGAGGTGCAACAGGGTCCTGTGGCCCCGGGGGGCGGCGCCAAGCGTCGAGATCCCGTGCTGGACGAGCTGCGCCAGCGGATCCACCACCATCTGATCGACGAGCTGGGCCCGATCCTCTACGACAAGCGGCTGTCGGAGGACGATCTCCGTCGGCGAGTTCACGAGCAGCTGCACGCGGCGTTGGCCCAGGAGCGGGCCCCGCTGAGCGCCGCCGACAAGGCGCAGCTCATCCAGGACGTCTCCGACGACATCCTCGGCTATGGCCCGATCGACCGGCTTCTCAAGGACGAAGAGGTCTCCGAGGTCATGGTCAACGGCCCCGACTCCGTCTACGTCGAGCGGGCTGGCCGGATCGAGAAGACCAACGCCAGCTTCGTCGACGAGACCCACCTGCGCCGCATCATCGACAAGATCGTGAGCCAGATCGGGCGCCGGATCGACGAGGCCTCCCCGATGGTCGACGCCCGTCTGCCCGACGGCTCCCGTGTCAACGCCGTCATTCACCCCTTGGCCGTGGGTGGTCCGTTCCTGACCATCCGGAAGTTCTCCAAGGATCCCTACCAGATCGACGATCTGATCCGCTTCGGCACCCTCAACGCCCACGCCGCCCGCTTCCTGCAGGCCTGCGTTGTCGGCCGGCTGAACATCATCGTCTCCGGCGGCACCGGCACCGGCAAGACCACCACCCTGAACGTGCTCTCGTCGTTCATCCCCACCGACGAGCGGATCGTCACGGTGGAAGACGCCAAAGAGCTCCAGCTCCACCAGGACCACGTGCTGGCCATGGAGGCCCGCCCGCCGAACATCGAGGGGAAGGGTCAGGTCACCATCCGCGACCTCGTGCGCAACTGCTTGCGGATGCGCCCAGACCGGGTGGTGGTGGGGGAGTGCCGTGGCGGCGAGGCCCTCGACATGCTCCAGGCCATGAACACCGGCCACGACGGGTCGATCACCACGATCCACTCGAACAGCCCCCGTGACACGCTGTCTCGCATCGAGACGATGACGCTCATGTCGGGCTTCGACCTGCCCGTGCGGGCCATCCGCGAGCAGATGGCGTCGGCGCTCGACCTCGTGGTGCACCTCACCCGACTGCGGGACGGTACCCGGCGCATCACCCACATCACCGAGGTGCAGGGGATGGAGGGCGACGTCATCACCCTCCAGGACGTGTTCTTGTTCGACTTCGGCATGGGGATCGATGAGCACGGGCGCTTCCAAGGGCACCTCAAGGCCACCGGCGTGCGTCCGAAGTTCGCCGAGAAGCTCGCCGATCTCGGGATCCGCCTCGGACCAGAGGTGTTCCAGCCTGAGGCCTTCGCCCGCCGTGGGCAGGGAGCAGGGTGATGCGACGGCTTCGGGCCGTCGTCGGCGCCGGTCTGGTGTTCTTGGCGTTGGCTGGCTCCGGGCTGTCCCTGGCCGGAGCCCAGGACGAGGGGTCACGGCTCGGGATCCGCGAGGTGGACGCCACGGACCCTGCCGCGGTTCAAGTCACCTTCTTCTACTCGGGCGACCGCAACGACCTGGCCGACATCAGCCTGCGCGAGGACGGTCGCCTCATCGAGGCGACCCCCGCGGTCCCGTTTGACGACACGAAGTCCCTCGGCGTGGTGCTGGTGATGGACGCGTCCGGGTCCATGGCCACGGGCGCGTTGATCGAGCGGGTCCGGGAGGCCGCCCACGCCTTCGTCGACGCAAAGTCCGTCACCGACCAGATCGCGATCGTGAGCTTCAACCGCGAGGTCCGTCTGGTGCAGGACTTCACCACCGACAAGGCCGTGCTCGACAAGGCCCTCGACACGATCGCGCTCGACGACGACACCTCCCTCTATGACGGGATCGTGCGGTCGGCGGGCCTCTTCCGAGACTCCACCCTCCAGCCCAACCTCATCGTGTTCTCCGACGGAGGGGACACCACCTCGAAGGCCGACCGGGCCAAGGCTGAGGCGGCGGTGACGGCGGTGGGCGGCACCCTGTTCGCCGTCGGTGTCGACAACCCCGGGTTCCAGGCCCTCGCCGGCATCGCCACCGCCACCGGCGGCTCGGCCAGCGTCGCTGACGACCCGGCTGGCGTCGGAGCGCTCTTCGAAGGCGTGCAGACCACGCTGCGCAAGCAGTACGTCCTGACCTACAGCTCGAAGTTCACCGGCGGAGGATCGGTGCCCATCGAGCTCACGTTGGGCACCGAGAAGGCCGACGCGGAGTACGTGGCGGGCAGTGCCCAGGAGGGGGCTGCGTCCCTGCGGCCACAGGCGGTGGAGAAGCCCTCGGGTCCGGCGTTCTTCCGCACGTCCGCAGGTCTGGCCCTCGCCCTCGCCTTGGTGGGCCTGGCCCTGGTGGCCGCCGTCTTCAGCATCGGGTCCTCGTTCTTCGGGGCCGACGGCGGCCTCGGACGGGCTCTGCGCCCCTACTCAGAAGGCTACGTGGCCGAGGCCGACGCCGATGGGGACGGGAAGGATGGCAAGGGCCAGCAGTTCGCCCAGACGCCGCTGCTGCAGCGGGCCGTGAACGCCACCGGCCAGTTCGCCGAGCGGCAAGGGCTGCTCACCAAGATCGAGGCGATGCTCGAGCGGGCGAACCTCCCGCTGCGACCAGCCGAGGCGATCTTCTTCTACGGCGTGGCCGTGGTCCTGGTCGGTCTCCTCCTGCTCGGGTTGGTCGGCAGCCCAGTGGCCGCCCTGGTGGCCGTCGTGGTGGTGGCCATGCTGCCGCCGGCGATCCTGTCGTTCCTGGCCAACCGGCGCCGCAAGCAGTTCGAGTCGCTCCTTCCCGACACCCTCCAGCTCTTGGCCAGCACCCTTCGGGCCGGCTACTCGCTCATGCAGGGCGTCGAGGCGGTCTCGCAAGAGGTCTCCGAGCCCATGGGCCGCGAGCTGCGCCGCGTGGTCACGGAGGCCCGCCTCGGACGACCCCTCGAGGAGGCCCTGGACGGCATCGCCGTCCGCATGGAGTCGGGCGACTTCGCCTGGGGCGTGATGGCCATTCGCATCCAGCGAGAGGTCGGGGGGAACCTGGCCGAGCTCCTGGTCACGGTGGCCGACACCATGACCGAACGAGAGCGCCTGCGCCGGGACGTCAAGGCACTCACGGCGGAGGGCAAGATCAGCGCCATCGTGCTCGGCATCCTGCCCGTGGGTCTGGGCGGCTTCATCTACTCCATCAACCCTGAGTACATGGACCCCCTGTTCAGCAGCGGCCCCGGCAAGATCATGCTGGGTGGCTCGGTCCTCTTGGCACTCTTCGGGTTCTGGTGGATGAAGAAGACGATCGAGATCGACATCTGATGGCGAAGCTGCGAGCGACAGGGGTCCGAGCGTGCTGATGGTCGCGGTTGTCTGCATCGGAGCTGCGGTGAGCCTCGCGCTGTACGCGGTCCTCAGCCAGGCCGAGGAGAAGTCCGTGGTGCGCTCGTCGCTGCGCCAGCTCGACGACTACGAGGTCGAGTCCGTTCGGGAGAAGGAGCTGCTTGCGCCGCTCACCCAGCGGGCACTGGCCCCCTTGCTGTCCGGTCTCACGGGGCTGGGCAACCGCTTCACGCCGGCTGGGTACTTCGACACGGTCAGGGAGAAGCTGTCGTCGGCCGGGAAGGGCGATCAGGAGTCTGTCGACCGCTTCTTGGCCATTCGAGTCGTCACGGTGGTGCTCGCTCCCGTGGCCGCCTACTTCGCCTACCAGTACTCGCCCGGTGGTGGATTCACCCATCTCCTCGTCGTGGGGGTAGCGGCCGGCTTCTTCATCGCCGGACCCGATGCCATCCTCAACCGCCAGGTGGAAGAGCGGCAGTACGCCATCCGCACCAAGCTCCCCGACGTCATGGACCTCCTCGTGATCAGTGTGGAGGCTGGTCTCGGCTTCGAGCAGGCCCTTGATCGCACGGTCTCGGCCGTCCCGGGCCCACTGTCGGACGAGTTCGCCCGCATGCTCGGCGAGGTGCGGGCCGGCGCCAGTCGGGCTGACGCCATGCGCTCGATGGACGCACGCACCAATGTTCCCGAGATCAGGTCCTTCGTGCTCGCCATCCTGCAGGCCGACACCTTCGGTGTCTCGATCGGGCGGGTGCTGCGAGCCCAGGCCGACGAGATGCGCATCAAGCGGCGCCAGCTGGCCCAGGAACGGGCCATGAAGGCGCCGGTCAAGATGCTGATCCCCATGGTGTTCTGCATCTTCCCTGCCCTGTTCGTGATCGTCCTCGGTCCCGCCGCGCTCAGCATCAAGGACGCCTTCTGACGGGTGGGTGTTGACGGCGCGCCCGACGATGGTGCCGCGTCCCGCCTGGCCCGTCCGACCCTCGGGGGCGCCCTCGGGCTGCTGTTCGTGGGCGCCGGCGTCGCCGTCGGCATGCGATCGCTGGCGGACAACTCGTTCCTGACCCACCTCGCCACCGGACGCCTCATCCTCGACACGGGGTCTGTGCCGAGCAGAGACCCGTACACCTTCACCGCCGCCGGGCACCCCTGGGTGGTGCAGAGCTGGCTCGCGTCGGTCCTCTACGCCCTGGCCGAGCGACTCGGGGGCCTCGATGGCGTCCGCGTGCTCATGGGCGCGCTGGCGGGGCTGCTGGCCGGGCTCACCTGGCACCTCTTGCGTCCCGCCTCCGGCGTCGTGGCGCGTCTGGCGGTCGGTGCGATGGCGCTCGCAGTGGGGGCCGGGCTCTGGACTGAGCGCCCCTACATGCTCGGGTTGCTGGCCTTCGGGTTGGTGGCGCTGGCCGCGGAGGGCCGCCTGAACCCCGTATGGCTGTTGCCGACCGGTTGGGTGTGGGTGAACACCCATGGCTCGTTCCCCCTGGGGATCGTCTACCTCGTGGTCCTGGTGGTGGGCACCCGCCTGGACCGGGGTGACCCCTCCACCGAGCTGCGCTGCCTGCGCTGGGCGGTGCCCGGGATGCTGGCCGGAGCCATCGGTCCGCTGGGTCTGCGGGTGCTGCTGTTCCCGCTCGACCTGCTGGGTCGGCAGTCGCTGTTGGCCAACGTCGTCGAGTGGCAGGCGCCTGGGTTCACCAGCGTCAGCGAGCGGGCGTTCCTGCTTCAGGTCATGGTGGCGGTGGTGCTCTTGGCTCGGCGCCCGTCGTACCGGGGGGCCCTGGTGGTGGCCGTGTTCACCGCTGCGGCCCTGCTCGGGTCTCGGAACGTGGTGGTGGCCTCGATCGCCCTGCTTCCGGCCATGGCCACCGCGTTGCAGGGGATCGGATCGGTGTCCTCGGCGGACCGGCCACGCCACGGCCGCGTGCTGGGTCTCGCGGGTGGAGTCCTGGGAGCGGTGGTGATCGTGAGCCGCCTCGGCCTCCCGTCGCTGGAGCTGGGCAAGTACCCGGTCGACACCATCGCCTGCCCCGAGGAGCGTGACGTCGACCTCAGTCGGCACCACCTCGCGGGGCCCGACTACGTCGGCAACTTCCTCGAGTACGTGTACGGCCCGGGGGAGCGGGTGTTCTATGACGACCGCTTCGACATGTTCCCGGACGCGGCCTCCGACGCCGCGCTGGCGCTGATTCACGTGGACAACGATGTCTTCGACCGGCTCCGTCCGTTCGCCATCGAGCTCATCGCCATCCCCCGTGCGAGCCCGTTGGCCCGGATCCTTGTCCTGGAGCCGGGCTGGCGCACCCTCTACAGCGACGAGGGTTGGATCCTGGCGTGCCAGCGGCGGGTCGACCTCGGCGGCACGATCGGCACGTGCTGATCCCGCCCGGGACCTCGCCGGGTCACCGCTGGTGGCCCGGACGCGAACGAGGGGTGGGCCGAAGCCCACCCCTCGTTCGAAGCGTCTGTGACGACGCAGCTTGGCTAGTTGATGGCCGAGCCGGTCGAGGAGAAGCTCGAGTTGGCCTTCTCGCCGAGGATCCGGATCGCCACGATGCACACGACGGCGATGAGGGCCACGAGAAGGGCGTACTCCACGAGGGAGGCGCCACGCTCGGAATCGGAGAAACGGGCCCGCAGCCAAGTGGCGAGGAACTCGTAAGTGCTGATCATTGGTAGTTGCTCCCTAGGGTGAGATGTTGCTCCCGGTCACCCGGGCGCCTGACTTCCTGTCACGAGAAGTATCGTCAGCGCGCTACCGGACTTGAATAGGCCATGTGGACCATTCGAGAACCCCTGGTCAGGGGCCAGATCAGGTGAGGTGGACGATGCCCATCCGCACGGCTTGGAGCACCGCTTGCGTGCGGTCGCGTGCGTCCAGCTTCTGGTAGATGGACGCGAGGTGGTTCTTCACGGTCTTCTGGCTGATGTAGAGCCGCTCGGCCACCTCTGGTGTCGAGCAGCCGTCCGCGATGAGCTGCAGGACCTCTTCCTCCCGTTTGGTGACGACGCGGTCTTCCTCTGCGATGTCGGGCACGTCCAGCCGTCGGACCTCGGTGAGCATGGAGGCGGCGAGCTGGGCGGACAGGGCGGTGTCGCCCTGCACCGCCATCCGCACCGCGTCAGCCACCTCGTCCGTGGAGCAGTCCTTGACGAGGTACCCGGATGCGCCGGCTCGGATGGCCTCTACCAGCACCTCCTTGTCGGCGTGCATGGTGAGCATGATCACCTGGGTGGCGGTGCCGGTGCCTCGGATGCGTCGAGTGGCCTCCACGCCGTCCATCTCCGGCATCGACACGTCCATGAGCACGACGTCCGGCTGCAGCTCGGCGGCCATGCGGACGGCCTCCTCCCCGTTCTCGGCCTCGCCGACGATGTCGAAGCCGTCTTGGCCCAACGAGCGACTGAGCCCCTCCCGGAGCATGCGGTGATCGTCGGCCAGCAGTACCCGGATCGTCACGTCTGCAACCTCCACGTGGGGCCCGAGTCGCTCAGCGGGCATTGAGGGTGCATCGTACCCGCGTGCCGCGACCCGGCTCGGAGTCGATGACGAGCGTGGCGCCTACGCTCGCAGCGCGCTCACGCATCCCGACGAGGCCGTAGGAGTCGAGCCGCCCCGCCATGCCGACCGGGAAGCCGATCCCGTCGTCGGCCACCTCCAGCCGGCCCGTCGTGCCGTCGCACTGCCACGAGATGGTGAGCTTCGTGGCCTTCGCGTGTCGCTCGACGTTCGTGACCGCCTCTTGCGCGATGCGCCACAGCTCCCGCTCCTGGAGGAGGGGAAGGCGGCCGGTCTCCTGGGCTCGAAGGCGCACTTCGAGGCTGCTCCGGTCCTTCACGCGCTCGAGGAAGGAGTCGAGCGTGGTCGACAGGCTGTGCGTCTCGGTCACGTCCGTACGCAGGTCGTAGAGCGTGTCGCGCACCTCGCGGATCACGCCGCGGACGTCGTTGCGCAGGTCGTCGAGGGCCGAGGTGTTGTCGCCTCCCGCGGCGCCGTTCCTCACGATGCGGTCGAGCTCGAAGGCGAGGTAGGCGAGGGACTGGCCGATGCGGTCGTGGAGGTCGCGAGCGATGCGGGTCCGCTCCTCGTCGGCACCCACTGTGCGCAGGCGGCCGAACCAACGCGCGTTGTCGATGGCCAGCGCGGCCGAGTCGACGAACCCGCTGAGGAGCTCCACGTCGCGTGCCACGAAGTGGTGCGGCTCGCCGTGCTCGATGGACAGGAGGCCGATGATCGAGCCGCGAGCCGGCAGCACTGCGTACAAGCCGGAGGACGAGCTGGGGTTCAGCCCCGGTCCGCCCGCGGCAAGGAGGTTCTGCTCGCTCACCAGGCCCCGTAGCCGGACGGCTCGTTCGAGCGGTGGAGGGAGCTCCTCTTGGCTGATCGTGGCTGGCGGTCGACCGCCTTCCCTCCGCACGGTATGCCACCGCAAGTCCGTGTCGTCGAAGAGCAGGACCGCCATCGAGTCGAGATCGAACAGCTCGCGCAGCTGGGCCATCGTGGTGTCGAGCACCTCGTCGAGGTCGAGTGATGCGGGGAGCGTCTGGGTGACCTGGTGGAGCTGGATGAGCAGGGCGTTGGCATCGGACAGACGGCCGAGACGGTCGAGGGCGATGATCTGGCGTCGATCGGCCTCGCCGGAGATGCGGCGGGCGTAGCCGGCCACCAGCGCGACCAGGAGCACCTCCACGGACCACTGCACCGTCGTGCGGAGGTCCTCCTCGGCGTAGAGCTGCTCGAAGGCCCAGGGGATGCTGATGGCCAGGATCGACGCCGCGGCAATGCGCAGGCCGAAGCCGAACCCGCGCGCGAAGCCGGCCACGGCCACGGCTGTGAGCATCGAGAAGGCAAGCGGGGAATCCCAGTAGCCGGTGGCGGTGAGGGCCAGGACGGTGAGGGCGACCTCGCCCACGACCCGAAGCAGCCCCGAGATGTCGTCGCCGTAGCGGAGGGGGCGCACCGTGCGGTACAGCGTGTAGAGGAGGAGTACGGCACTGCAGCCCAGGAGGCGTCCATCGCCAGCGCGGATGTCCGGGCTGGCCACTGCGATGGACACCGCGGTCGTGCCCCAGCGGATCACGAGGATGGCTTGGGCGAAGGGGCTCAGCGAGTCGGTGAGCGGCTCTGGCGTGGGGTCGCGTTCAGTGAGCGTGCCAAGGTGATGATGGCGGAGCCCGCCGGAACCTGCTCCTCCGATGGGCGCGGCGCCGAGGCGGAGGCGGTCGGCGCCAGGTCCGGGGTCATCGGACAGCGGGTCGGGTGTTGCTCGGCCCAGGGCGCTCGCGGATCCCGTGGACGCGTGAGGACGAACTTCGATGGCTCCGACACCTCCTTTGCGCTCGGCCGACGTCGTGGAGGGCCTCAAGGGAATGCCATCGTCCACGACGGCAGCGTACGCCCGCTGGCGTCGCCGGCAGCGCACCCTGGGGTGGGTCGCCTGGCCGGGATGGCGGCCGGGCTACCGTGCCGGCCGTGCTGCTCATCGGCCTCACCGGCGGGATCGGCTCGGGGAAGTCCACGGTGTCAGGGCTCCTCGCGGCGCGTGGCGCTGTGGTGATCGACGCCGATGCGATCACCCGTGAGCTCCAGCGACCGGGCCAGGAGGTGTTCGCGGCCATGGTCGAACGCTTCGGGCCCGGCATCGTGGCCACCGACGGCACGCTCGACCGCCAGGCCGTGGCCGACATCGTGTTCGCGGATGCCGAGGCCCTCCGGGACCTCAACGCCATCGTGCACCCGGCGGTCGGGGCCGAGATCGCACGTCGACTGGAGGCCGAGCGCGGCACCGACCACCTCGTGGTGCTGGATGTGCCGCTGCTGGTGGAGTCCGGCAGGGACGACCTGGCCGCGCTCGTCATCGTCGATGTCGATCCTGCGATCGCCCTCGACCGTCTCGTGCGCCATCGCGGGATGCGGGCGGATGACGTCCGTGCCCGGATGGCCAGCCAGGTCAGCCGGGAGGACCGACTGGCCAAGGCCGACCTCGTGATCGACAACTCGGGCTCGGTGGACGACCTGGCCAGCCGGATCGCCGAGCTCTGGCCCCGGCTGCTGGGACTGGGGGCGAGCGACTAGGTGCGGGTCCTCACCAACCCGTTCGGGCCCGCGGCGGCACGAAGCGAGGCCCACCCTGGTCTGGCCCTGTTCTCCGTGATGTGGGCGCTGGCCGCCATCTGGCACCTGCTCGGCAACACCGACCTCGCGCCCGGGTGGGCCCAGGCCGTGGTTGCTGTCGGCGCCGGCTTCGTCCTGTGGCGACCCGGGTCCACCGCTGCCCTGACGGCTCTGGCGTTCGGAGGGGTGCTGACGGTGTGGGAGGAGGCGCCGCTGCTCAGCAACCACTGGTTGCTGGCGGGGTTCGTCAACGTCGCGATCCTGATGGCGGTGGCCACCTCGGCGCTCCGACGCCGGTGGGGAGACCAGACCGATCTCGTTGCTCGGTTGTTCCCGGTGGCACGCCTGTGCCTGCTCGGCTTCTACTCCTTCGCCGCCTTCGCCAAGCTCAACGCTGCCTTCTTCGATCGCTCGGTGAGCTGCGCCGTGTACTACTTCGGCGAATCGACCGACTCCGTGGGGTTGGCGGGGCTGCGCCTGGGTGACGCCAGATGGCTCCAGTGGGCGGTGATCGTCGGCACCGTGGTGGTGGAGCTCTCAATCCCCGTGCTGCTCACCGTGCGGCGCACGCGGCACGCGGGCGTGGTGGTGGCCCTGGTGTTCCACGGCATCCTGGCCATCGACCGCGCCCACGAGTTCTTCGACTTCTCCTCCATGCTGGCGGCGCTGTTCGTCCTCTTCCTGCCCGACTCCGCCGGCACGTGGCTGGCAGAGCGCATCGGTTCCGCGCGGGCGCGCCTGGCCCTTGCCGACGAGCGGCTCCCTCGGCTGGTGCACGCGGGGCTGGCCGTCGCGCCGGCGCTCGCTGGACTTGCGGTGGCCGCCGACCTGCTGGAGCCCCGCACCGCGCTCGACCTCGGGTGGTGGCCGTGGCAGGTCTGGGCGGTGGCCTGCGTGGTGGCCACGCTCCGCTACCTGGGCCAGCGCCCGCCGGCACCGGCGCCCTCGTCCCTGCGTCCCCACCATGCCCTGTTCCTGCTCGTGCCCCTCTTGGTGGTCGGGAACGGCCTCACCCCCTACCTGGAGCTGAAGACGGGCTTCGGCTGGAACATGTACGCCAACCTGCGCACCGTGGATGGCGACTCGAACCACTTCATCGTGCGGCGCACCTTGCCGCTCACCGATGAGCAGGCCGACGTCGTGCGGATCATCTCCACTGACGACCCAGGTCTGGCGAGCTACGCGGCGCGCGACTACGCGCTGACCTTCACCCAGCTTCGGATCTACCTGGCCGCCCACCCCGACGTGCGGCTCACCTACGAGCGCCGGGGGGCCCGGGTCTCGGTGCAGAGGGCAGGCGACCGCCCGGAGCTGGTCGCCCCGGTGCCGACCTGGCGGGAGAAGCTCCAGCTCTTCCGTGCGATCGACGAGCGCTCTCCAGAGCGGTGTGTTCCCACGTTCGGGCCCGCTCGCTGAGCCGTCCTGTCACATCCCGTCGGTAGCATCGTCGGGGTGCCCGCCTTCGAGATGGTGTCCGACTTCGAGCCCGCGGGCGACCAGCCCACCGCGGTGGCCACGCTGACGGAGAGCATCCAACGCGGCGACCGCTTTCAAACGCTCCTCGGCATCACCGGGTCGGGGAAGAGCGCCACCATCGCGTGGACCATCGAGCAGGTGCAGCGGCCCACGCTCGTGCTGGCGCCCAACAAGTCCCTGGCCGCCCAGCTCGCCAACGAGTTCCGCGAGTTCTTCCCGCACAACCGAGTGGAGTACTTCGTCTCGTACTACGACTACTACCAGCCGGAGGCCTACATCGCCTCGTCCGACACCTACATCGAGAAGGACTCGTCGGTGAACGACGAGATCGATCGGCTGCGCCACGCCGCCACCTCGGCCCTGCTCACCCGCCGCGACGTCATCGTGGTGGCGTCGGTGTCCTGCATCTACGGGTTGGGCTCGCCGGAGGAGTACCTCCGGAACATGCTCCACCTGCAGGTGGGTGCCGAGGTCGATCAGCGGGGAGTGCTGCGCAAGCTGGTCGACATGCGCTACGAGCGCAACGACATGAACCTCGTGCGGGGCAAGTTCCGCGTACGGGGCGACACCATCGAGGTGCACCCCGCCTATGAGGAGACGGCGGTGCGCATCGAGCTCTTCGGGGACGAGATCGAGCGCATCCAGGTGGTCGATCCGCTCACCGGGGAGCAGGTCACGCTGCTCGACGAGCTGGTCCTGTTCCCGGCCACCCACTACGTGTCGGGCGACGAGCGCATGCGGGCCGCCATCCTCCGCATCGAAGAGGAGCTCCAGCAGCAGCTGGCCCGCTTCGAGGGTGAGGGGAAGCTGCTGGAGGCCCAACGCTTGCGCATGCGCACGCAGTACGACCTCGAGATGATGCAGGAGGTGGGCTACTGCAACGGCATCGAGAACTACTCGGCGCCGATCGACGGGCGCGGTCCCGGTGAGGCGCCCCACACCCTCATCGACTTCTTCCCGGACGACTTCCTCCTCGTGATCGACGAGAGCCACCAGGCGGTGCCACAGCTGCACGGGCAGTACCAGGGCGACCGGGCCCGAAAGGAGCAGCTCATCGAACACGGGTTCCGCCTCCCCAGCGCGGCCGACAACCGGCCCCTGCAGTTCGAGGAGGTGCTCGAGCGAGTGCACCAGGTCGTGTTCCTGTCGGCCACGCCGGGGCCCTTCGAGCTCCAGGTCTCCACCCAGATCGCCGAGCAGATCGTGCGTCCCACGGGCCTCGTCGACCCGGAGGTGATCGTGAAGCCCACCAAGGGGCAGATCGACGACCTCATCGAGCAGATCAACGAACGCGTCGCCGCCGGCCAGCGCGTTCTGGTCACCACCCTCACGAAGAAGATGGCGGAGGACCTCACCGACTACCTGCTCGAGCAAGGTCTCCGCGTGCGCTACCTGCACTCCAACGTCGACACGATCCAGCGCATCGAGATCCTTCGCGACCTGCGCCTCGGCGAGCACGACGTGCTCGTCGGCATCAACCTGCTGCGGGAAGGCCTCGATCTGCCCGAGGTGTCGCTGGTGGCGATCCTCGACGCCGACAAGGAGGGCTTCCTGCGCTCGGAGACGTCGCTGATCCAGACGATGGGCCGAGCCGCCCGCCATGTCGACGGTCAGGTGATCATGTACGCCGATCGCGTGACGGACTCGATGCGGCGGGCCATCTCCGAGACGCAGCGGCGGCGGCAGCTCCAGCTCCGGTACAACGAGGAGCACGGCATCGACCCGCAGTCGATCCGCAAGGCGGTCACCGACATCCTCTCGATGCTCCGCCCGGCGGAGACGGCCCCGGTGCCCGGGCGCGACCAGCGCTCCCGCCAGCACGACAAGGTGCGCAAGGAGCTGGCCGACATGCCGGGCGACGAGCTGCGCCGGCTGGTGCTCACCCTCGAAGAGGAGATGCACCAGGCATCTGGCGAGCTGCGCTTCGAGTACGCCGCTCGCCTTCGTGACGAGATCAAGGACCTGAAGCGCGAGCTGCGCGAGGTGGGGTGACCGGTTCGGGGCAACCCGACTGCCAGACTCCGGGACGATGGGTGCCGCGATCGAGGGGACGGTGGAGGCTCGCCGCGTCGACCAGATCCGCTGGCACCTGCTCGTCCTCACGGCCGCGCTGGTCCTCGTGTGGCCGCTCCTGCACCTCGAAGGCGTCTTCACGGTCGACGAAGGGTCGTACGCCGTGCAGGCGCGGGTCTTGGATGGCCACACCTGGGACATGGGCTACGCGTTCTCCGCCGCAGACCCGGCCGGTCGGTTCGTCCAGTATCACGGCGCCGACATGATCGAAGATGCGGTGGTCCCATACG
>DAIQBC010000008.1:0-20542 GCA_036781345.1 Acidimicrobiales bacterium
TAGTCGAGGGCACGGGTGGCCTCGAGGCCCACCAACAGGGCCTGCGACGGGCTGAGCCGGTACCCCGTGTCGAGCACCGCCCGCAGGCTCCCGCCCCCCAGGTACTCCGTGACGATGTAGGGCGACCCGTCATCGTCACCCCAGTCGTAGACCGACACGATGTTGGGGTGGTTCAGGGCCGCGGCCGCCTGCGCCTCGGCCCGGAAGCGTCGGAGGAATGCGTCGTCGTCGGCGAGGGCAGCGTGCAGGATCTTCACCGCCACTCGACGGCGCAGGCGCACGTCGTCAGCCAGGTAGACCTGGGCAGACGCGCCGGTGCCGACGGGGGCGATGAGCCGATACCGCCCGCTCAGGACGCGACCGATCTGGTCCGTCATGCGGGACATGACCACGTGGCGAGGGTATCCGTTGCTCCGCCCGGCCCGGTGCACCCTCCACCACCGCCACCAGCCAGACTGGTCGACCGATGGCCTCCCCCCGCCCCGACCACGCGCCGCCCATGTCCGACACACGCCACCGACTGCTCGTCGGCGTGCTGGTGGTGGGCTCCTGCGCCGCCCTCTACGCCGGCGTGCGAGCCACCGACACCGGCGACAAGGGACCGGTCACGGTCTCCGGCCGCCCGGACGTCGTGGAGCACCTCGTCCCTGGTGAGGGCGACGAGGTGATCCGCCAGGCCGAGCTGGGCATCGACCTGGCCCCCGGCTACGAGGGGGCACTGGTGGTGAACGGCGTCCCGATCCCCACCGAGGAGCTCCGGCTGGTGCCCGAGCAGAACCAAGTGTTCTTCACCCCCGGCGAGGACAAGGCCGTGGACCGGCTCCGGGCCGGGCCGAACTGCGTGCAGGCCCTCGTGTGGCGATCGTCGGAAGGCCGCGGCACGGCGAACGACACGTCCTTCACGTGGTGCTTCGAGGCACTCTGAGCTGACTAGGGCAGCTCGCCGGTGGCGAGGAGGCGCACGAAGGCGGCCTCGTCGATCACCGGTATCCCGAGCTCGGCCGCCTTGGTGAGCTTCGAGGCGCCCGGGCTCTCCCCGGCCACGACGGCGGTGGTCTTCTTCGAGACGCTCCCCGGCGCCTTGCCGCCCCGCAGCTTGATGGCCGCCTCCACCTCGTCACGGTTGAAGCCCTCGAGCGCGCCCGTGACGACCACGGTCTTGCCAGCCAGCGTCTGGGGCACCTCGACGACCTCGGGGCCGCGGAAGTTCACGCCGGCCGCCCGCAGCCGCTCGATGACGTGCCGGTTGGCGGGCTCGGCGAACCACTCGTGGAGGGCCAGTGCGATGACCGGACCGACGCCGTCGACCGACGCCAGCGCGTCGACATCGGCCTCGAGGATGCGGTCGAGGTGGCCGAACGACGCCGCCAGCGCCTCTGCGCTGGCCGGGCCGAGGTGGCGGATGTTGAGGCCGACGAGGAGCCGCGCCAGCGGCTGCTGCTTCGAGGCCTCGATCGCCTGCTGGAGGTTGGCGATCGACGTCTCGCCCCAGCCGTCCAGGGGGCGCAGGACGTCCCAGTCGATGGCGTAGATGTCGGCCAGGTCGTGGACGAGGTCGAGCTCGAGGAGCTGCCGCACCCGCTGCTCGCCGAGCCCCTCGATGTCCATGCCGCCGCGGCTTGCGTAGTGCTCGATGGCGCCGTGGGAGCGGGCCGGGCAGCTCAGGTTGACGCAGCGCGTGTCGGCCTCCCCCGCGGGCCGGACGAGGGGCCGGCCGCACACCGGGCAGTCGGTGGGAAACACCCACGGCCGGCTCTTGGGGCTCCGGTCGGCGAGGACCGCTCCGAGCACCTCGGGGATGACGTCGCCGGCCCTGCGCACGATGACCGTGTCGCCCGGACGCACGTCTTTGGCGCGCACCTGGTCCTCGTTGTGGAGGGTGGCCTTGCTCACCGTGACCCCGCCCACGAACACCGGCTCGAGCACCGCGAACGGGGTGGCCCGACCCGTGCGACCCACCGACACCATGATGTCGAGCAGCGTGGTGGTGCGCTCCTCCGGCGGGAACTTGTAGGCGATGGCCCAGCGGGGCGCCTTGGAGGTTGACCCCAGGTCGGCCCGACGGGCGAGATCGTCGACCTTCACCACCACACCGTCGATCTCGTAGGGGAGGTCGTGGCGGTGGGTCTGGCGGTGGCGGCAGTAGGCGTAGACCTCGTCGAGGGTGGGGAGGGTGCGGATCTCCGGGTTCACCGGGAAGCCGAGCGAACGCAGGTGCTCGAGGGTGTCGTGGTGGGTGGTGAGCGCCGGACCACCCTCGATCTCACCGAGCTGGTAGGTCCAGAGCGACAGCTCCCGGCTGGCGGTGATGGTGGCGTCCTTCTGACGAAGCGCCCCAGCCGCCGCGTTGCGCGGGTTCACGAACGGCGGCAGCCCCTTGGCCACCTGGCTGTCGTTGAGGGCGGCGAAGGCCGGAAGCGACATGTACACCTCACCTCGGATCTCGAGCACCGAGGGCGCTCCCGGCCCGAGGTCCGCGGGCACGTCCGCCAGAGTGGCGACGTTGGCCGTGACGTCCTCACCGGTGCGGCCATCGCCCCTGGTGGCCGCTTGCACGAAGCGCCCCTCCTCGTAGCGGATCGAGATGGCCAGGCCGTCGATCTTCGGTTCGCACACGTAGCCGACGTCGACGCGCCCGTCGCCCTCGTCGAGCCGACGCTGCAGCCGGTCGCCCCAGGCCGTCAGCTCGGCCTCGGTGAAGGCGTTGTCGAGGCTCATCATCGGCACCCGATGCCGAACCGGGGAGAACGTGGCGCTCGGTCGGCTCCCCACCGTCTGGGTGGGCGAGTCGGGCGTGATCAGCTCCGGGTGCTCCTCCTCGAGGGCTCGGAGCTCCCGCACCAGCTCGTCGTACTCCGCGTCGGACACCGTGGGATCGTCGAGCTCGTGGTACCGCCGGTTGTGCTCGGCGATGACCGTGCGCAGCGCGGCGACCCGGTCCTCCACCTCCCGATCAGCCATGGGCGTCGATCGTACCGACCGGGTCCGACAGCCGACTCCGAGGCTCGGTCCTACGCACCCACCGTGAGGCGCATGCCCTGGGACTGCGTCTCGAGACGCCGGGCCAGCTGATTGGTGAGCGTGAGCACCTGATCGGCCTGGGCCTCGCCGTGGAGCGCGAGCCCGCACGCAGGGGTGACAAGGGCGTTGTCACGGAGCAGCACGGGGTCGCAACCGCCCTGGGTGAGCGCGCACCACTCGGCCGACAGGCGCTGCCACAGCCGCTCCGGTGTGGAACCGACCGGGCCGTTGGTGGGCACCGCCCCCCACGCCACCCGACCACCGCGTTCGAGGAAGGCGCCCAGCGCACCGGCGTGCTCCGACGCACCGGCGTCGATGGGGAGGGACAAGATCTGCGGGCCGGCCTGGAGCACGACGCGCCAGTCGGCCGCGCCGCAGCAGTGAAGACCGGTGACGGCGTGGGGCTCGAGGGTGGCCAGCGCGCTCGACACGAGGTCGATGGTGCGGCTGGGGTCGAGCGGGAAGCTGGGGTGCATCGTGGCGGTGAGGCCGGGCTCGTCGACGAAGACGACCAGCGGCGCCAGCGGCGCCACCTGCTGGGCAGCGCGCACCAGCGACCGGGCGCGGGCGCGCACGGCGGAGCCGGCGACCGCGAAAGCCTGCCGGGCCGGCACCCCGAGGTTCAGCAGGGCGATGCCCAGGGTGACGGGCCCCGTGAGCTGGAGCTTGATCGGCGCGCGCCGGCCCGCCACGGCACCCAGGAAGACGCGCAGGCCCACGAAGGGCTCACCGTCGATGCCGTCCTCGGTGAGGGGGGCTCGAGGGTCGAGGTTCGGGTCACCGAGCTCGAGGGAGCCATCGGGCAACACCTGCACGCCCTCGATGCCCCACGCGGCCTGGGCGATCATGCGCTCCATCCCCGACCGGTTCGGTAGCGACGGCGCCGCCGGCAAGCGGGGCTGGCGCTCGAGCACGAAGGTGGCCGCGATGCGCGGATCCGTGTGCGGAAGGCTGCCGATCGAGCTGGCCACCCCGTGTGGAAGGTCGAGGACCTTCATGCTCCCTGAGGCTCCGAAGCCACCGTTCCCCCTGGTTCCGTCACCCTGAGAATGGCCATCGACGCCACGCGTGGGCAAATCTCAGCGCTGCCCATGCACGTCCTCACCGGTCCCTGGCCCGCGCGCATCACGTGGGCGCTGCTCCCGCTGCTGCTCGGCCCTGCCCTCGGGGACGCGCTCGGCGAGCACAGCTCCGCGGTCGCCGACACCGGATCGGTGCTGAGCTGGGGCACCTGGGCGGCGGTGCTCGTGGCCGTGCTCCTGCCCCGCACCGTTAGCCTCACGGCCCTGCGAATCGCGGCGCCGACCGCGCTCGTCGTCGCGAACTGGGCGGCGCTGGCGACGGACCCGGGTGCCACCGACGCGGTCGCCGTCGCGGGCTCGGCCTTGGCTGCGGTGGCCGCCTTCTCCCCCCTCACCGGTGACGCGTTCGTCAACGGATCGTCCTATGGCGACGAGCGTCGTCTTCCTCTGCGGGTACCCGGCGCTCTGATGCTCGGCCCGGTGCCGCTGGCAGGGCTGGCCGCCGTCGCGGGGCCGATCGCCGGACCGCTGCTGGTGGCCGCCGGCCGAGGGCTGATCGGCGTGGCCGTCCTGATCGTCGGCCTGCCGGTCAGCGCGGTCGCCGTTCGCGCCCTTCACGGCCTGGCCCGCCGCTGGGCCGTGTTCGTCCCGGCAGGGCTCGTGCTCCATGACCACCACGCGCTGGTCGAGGCGGTCCTTTTCCCCCGGGCGGCGATCAGCCACCTGGGGCCGGCGCCCCTCGACGCGGCAAAAGGGGCGCTCGACCTCACGCAAGGGGCGTTCGGCCTGGCCCTCTTGCTCGAGCTGGTGGAGCCCACGGTGGTGTCGCCCCGCCGACCCGACCGGGTGGTGCAAGTCGAGTCGGTGAGGCGCCTGCTGTTCACCCCCACCCGCCCCGGCGCTCTGCTCGCCGAAGCAGCCCGACGGCGCCTCCCCATCGGGTGACCACTCCCGGGAGTGGCCGCTAGGCCACCACGCCGGCGCCCACAACGCTGTCGCCGTCGTACAGGACGATGCTCTGCCCGGGAGCCACGCGACGAGACAGCACGTCGAACACCACGGTGTCTCCCACCGCGCGACACAGTGCGGGTGTGCCATGGGCGCTCGCCTGGGCGAGCAGCGGCCCACCCGCAGGCCGGTCCACCCACGCCAGGTCGACCAACGTCACGCGGTCCACGAGGAGGTCGGCGGCCGAGCCCACGGTGACGGTGGCGCCGGGCACGTCGACGGCGACCACGTACCGGGCGTCGGTTCCGCCCGGCAGTCCCAGGCCGTGTCGCTGGCCGATCGTGACGAGCTGGACGGCCGGCACCGTGCCGAGCGGTGTACCCGTGGCGTCGACCACCTGGCCCCGTCGGGCGGTGATCCGCGAGCCCAGGAAGGCATCTCGGCCACCGGTGGCCGTGATGAAGCAGACGTCCTGGCTGTCGGGCTTGTCGGCCGTGGCCAACCCGAGCCGGGCGGCCTCCGCTCGCACGGCGGCCTTGGTGAGGTGCCCCACGGGGAAGCGCACGCGGCGCAGTGCCTCGGCGGTGAGCATGTGCACGACGTAGGACTGGTCCTTGGCCGGGTCGGCGCCGCGGCCGACCCGGCGAGTCCCGTCGGCCCGCTCGACGACGCGGGCGTGGTGGCCGGTGGCGACGGCGTCGAACCCGAGGGCGTCAGCGCGGCGTAGGAGCTTGTCGAACTTGAGGTGGCGGTTGCACTCGATGCACGGGTTGGGCGTGCGACCAGCCGCGTGGTCGATCACGTAGGGCGCGACCACGTGCTCGTCGAAGTCGTCCCCGAAGTTGAAGACGTGGTGCTCGATGCCGAGGCGGCGGGCCACCGTGCGAGCGTCGTCGACGTCGGCCACCGAGCAGCAGCCGGAGTCGGACTCCCCGCCCCACAGCTTGAGGGTGGCCCCCACCACGTCGTGGCCGGCCTCCACCAGCAGGGCGGCTGCCACCGAGGAGTCGACGCCACCCGACATGGCGACCAGGACGCGCTCGCTCATGCGGGAGCTCCGTCGCGGGCATGAGCCTGGAGGCGACGAACAGCGTCGGGGACCGCGGCTCGGGCCGCGTCGACGTCGGCCTGGGTGGTGGACCAGCCCAGCGACAGGCGCAGGGAGCCGGCGGCAAGACTCCGGTCGATGCCCATTGCCGCCAGCACGTGGGACGGCTCCTGCGCGCCGCTGGCGCAGCTCGACGCCGCGCTGGCCAGCACGCCGTGGTCATGTTCGAGCAGGAAGAGGAGAGCCTCGCTGTCGACGGCAGGCAGGCAGAGGTTGGCGATCCCGGCCACGAGGTGGTCGCGCTCGTGGCCCTCGGGCACTGCGCTCTCCACCGTCCCAGGCACCTCGGCCCGCACGGTTGCCACGAGCTCATCGCGCCAGACGCCGGCTCTGGCGATCAGAGCCTCGCGGTCGGTGGCGGCGGCTACCGCGGCGGCGGCGAACCCCAGCGAGCCGGCGACGTCTTGCGTGCCGCTGCGCCGCTCGCGCTCCTGACCACCACCGAGCTGCTGGGGGTGGAGCGCGACCCCGGCTCGCACCACCAGTGCACCGTTGCCGACCGGCCCGCCGCACTTGTGGGCGGCCAGCGTGATCAGGTCGGCCGACGCGGCCGCGTCCCGCACGTCGAGCCAGCACAGCGCCTGGGCGGCATCGGTGTGGAGCAGGGCGCCCGGTGCGTGCTGGCGCACCACCTCGGCGATCTCTGCGAGCGGCTGGATCGTGCCCACCTCGTTGTTGACCAGCAGCACGGAGACGAGGCTGACGTCGTCATCGAGGGCGTCGGCGAGCGCGTCGAGATCGACGACGCCACGGGAATCGACGGGCACCGCCCGGCCGCCGGCGGCCGCCACCGGGTGGAGCACCGCGTGGTGCTCGATGGCGCTGCAGACGACCGTGCCACCGTGTGCGCTGAGCACCCCGCGGACGGCGAGGTTGTCGGCCTCGGTGCCACCGCTGGTGAACACGACCTCCCCGGGCGCGCACCCGACCACGCCCGCCAACCGCTCGCGGGCGTCATCCAGGGCGGCCCGCGCCCGGCGAGCCAGCGCGTGAGCACCCGAGGGGTTGCCCACCCCGTCCCGCAGGGCCGGCACCATGGCCGCCAGCGCCTCGGGACGCAGAGGCGTGGTGGCGGCATGGTCGAGGTAGTGCCAGGCGCGCGCCATGTCAGCTCACCCAGCGGTGCTGATCGCCCGCCCCTTGGGACCCGGCTCCCGGAGGGGCGATGAGCGGTCGGGACCGACTGGAGGGCCGAGCCGGGATCGGCGGCGGTGGTGGAGGAGGAGGCGGCGGCGGCGGACGAAACGGAGGCGGCGGCGGGGGCGTTGGCACGGCGGGACCGGCCGGTGCACGACCGCGACGCTGGTGGGCCGCCGCCACGCACACCAGAAACAGCTCAGGGTGCACGCCTGGCGGGATCTCATGGTGCATGGCCGCCGCGATCGGCGTCGACAGGCGCGTGGACATCGCGGCCCGAGCCTCGGGGGCGAGGTCTTGGACCCGCAGCAGGAAGGATCGCACCACGGTGAACTGGCGATCGGTGACGGAGCTGACATCGAGCGTCTGCGCGTAGCCGACGAGGCCCGCCGGCGGTGTGAACCACACGGGCGTCGCCGGCGCGGAGGCGGTGCGCTCGCGGAGCACGATCGTGCCGGCCACGAGATCACCGAGGCGCTGGCCCCGCGGCGAGAGAAGCGCGGTGATCACCGCCAGCAGGCCACCCGGCGGCAAGAGAAAGTCGACGATCCCCAGGGCAGAGCGGACAAAGGCATGCCGCACCGCGATCGGGGCGCCCTCGACCGTGACCACGCGCAGGCCGAGCGCGGCCTTCCCCGGCGAGCGGCCCCGCATGAGCGTCTCGCACAGGATCGGGTAGCCGAGCACCACCGCGGCTACGCCCACGATGGCCAGCACGACTCCCGCCGACCCCGGGACGACGAGGCTCACGACCATCAGGAGGGCGAACAGCGCGGCTCCCTGGATGAGAGCATCGAGCACGCGGGCGAGGGCGCGCGAGGCGATGCCGGCCGTCTCGAAGTCGAGGACGACCGCCTCCGGTGTCACGATGCCGCGCGGGGTGGTGACCATCTGGCTGGGTACGGTACCGGCGGCCACCCGTGCGGCGTGGCCCACCCCCAACGTGGACGTCGACCGCTTCATCACCACCAACCAGGCCGGCTGGTCCCGGCTCGAGCACCTCACGGCGTCGGCCGGCGGGGGCGGTGCTCGGCTGCCCCCGGCTCAGGTCGATGAGCTCGTGCAGCTCTACCAGCGGGCGTCCGCCCACCTCTCCCACGCCCGCACCCAACACGCCGACCCCGCCCTGGTGGCGCGCCTCACCCGGCTGGTGGCCAACGCCCGTGGCACGATCTACGGCACGCGCAGCCGCTCGACGGCGGGGTTCGCCCGCTTCTTCACGACGAGCTTCCCCGCCGCCGTCTGGCACGCCCGTCGCTTCGTCATGGTGTCGGCTCTCCTGCTCTTGGTGCCGGCCATCGTCGTGGGCTCCTGGCTGGCCCGATCCGACGCCGCCCTCGAGGCATCAGCGCCCGATGCCCTCCGGGAGGCCTACGTCGAGCAGGACTTCGAGGCGTACTACTCCTCGGCTCCCGCCAGCGAGTTCGCCACCTCGGTCACCGTGAACAACATCCAGGTGGGCTTTCTGGCCTTTGCGGCCGGGATCCTGTTCTGCGTCTTCACCGCGTTCATCCTGGTGAACAACGGCCTCAACGTGGGCCAGGCCGCCGGGCTGTTCGCCGCGGTGGGCCAGCAGCCGAAGTTCTACGGCCTGATCCTCCCCCACGGGCTCTTGGAGCTGTCGGCCATCATCGTCGCGGGTGGGGCAGGGCTGGCCGTCGGGTGGTCGATCATCGATCCCGGCGACCGCTCGCGTGCCGAGGCCCTCGCCGAGCAGGGCCGTCGGTCAGCAGTCATCGCGCTGGGGTTGGCGCTGGCCTTCGTCGTAGCCGGCACGATCGAGGGCTTCGTCACCCCCAGCGGCCTGCCCACGGCCATGCGCATCGGCATCGGCACGACGGTGTTCATCGCCTTCTGGACCTACGTGGTGGTGCTCGGCCGACGCGCTGCGGCCCTCGGCTACACCGGCGCCTTCGGCGAGCACGACGCGCTGGAGAAGCAACGGGCCCGAGAGCGATCGGCCGTCAACGCCGCCCCCACGTAGGCGAGCCGGCCCCAGCCCGAACGTCTACAACGCTCCACGCGCCTTGAGGTCGAGGTAGGCGTCGGCCAGGCGGGGTGCGAGCTGACCGGGAGGCGCGTCGATGACGACGGCACCCAGGCCGCGCAAGCGCGCGGTGGCGCGATCGCGCTCGGCGAGGGCCATGGTGGCCGCGGCGGCGCGGTAGGCGGCTGCCGCGTCGGCGGGTGGCTCCGTGGCCCACCGGACCACATCGGGGTCCCGCACCGCCGCGATGAGCACGACGTGGTGCCGCACGAGGAGCGGCAGCGCCGGGAGCAACGACTCGCCCACGGCCTGCTCGACGAGGTCGGTGAACAGCACGATGAGCGAGCGGCGCTTGAAGCGAGCCAGAGCCTGGATGAAGGCCCCGCGGTAGTCGCTCTCCACCAGCGCCGGCTCGAGGTCGAACGTGGCTTCGGCCATCAGGCCCACCTGGCCCCGCCCGGCCCGGGCCGGGAGCACCGAGCGGACCGTGCGGTCGAAGGCCACCAACCCGCAGCGGTCACCCAGGCGGGTGGCCACCATGGTGAGGCACAGGAGGGCGTCCATGGCGTGCTCGACACGCGGCACCTCGGCGACCTGCCCTGCCATCACCCGACCGTTGTCGAGCAGCAGCAGCACGCTCTGGTTCCGCTCGGCCCGGTAGGTGCGCACCATCGCCTTGCCGGCGCGGGCGGTGGCGGCCCAGTCGATGCGGCGTACCTCGTCATCCACGCCGTACTCGCGCAGCTGATCGAACTCGGTACCACCCCCGCGACCCTTTGCCGACCGCAGCCCCACCTCGAGGACGCGCGCCCGGTTGATGCGAAGCTCCGCCTCTTCGCGGCTCGGGAAGGCCGGGTGGACGCGCAGCACATCCAGGAGCTCGACCCGACGCTGCCGGGCGCCCAGCCCCAGTGGGCCCTCCACCCGCATCACCAGATGACGGATCTCGAAGCGACCCCGGCGACCCGGGTGCAGCGACACGCTGCTGCGCAGCGTGGCCCGCGGCGGGATGGTGCCGCGCACCCGTCGGGAGGTGGCGCGGAGCGACGGCGCCAGCTCGTCGGCCAGCGACACGCGAAGCATGCGGTCGGTGGGGTTCCGGACGGTCCAGGTGAGCTGGCCGGCCCCTCGCAGCGCCAGCACCGGTGGGAGCTGTCGCCGGACCTCGAGGCGAGCCGGGTCGGCGGCGAGAGCGGCATCCACCAGCACCGCGACGAGCAGGCCGAGGTTGGCCACCACCAGCACCTCGAGCAGCCCATCCGTCGGGATGACCAGCACCACCAGCGCGAGGGCGGCCGCCACCAGCGCCGTCCGGCGGGTGGGCACGGGCGTCACGGGCCCGCGGCCGATCATCGCGGGACCGGGACGGTGGCCAGCAGGCCGTCGAGCACCCCGTCGACGGAGGCTCCCTCGAGCTCGACCTCGGGGCGGAGCTGGACGCGGTGGCGCAACGCCGGCTTGGCGATCGCCTTCACCTCGTCGGGGGTGACGAACTCCCGGCCGCTCAGCCAGGCCCATGCCTTGGAGGCGTGCAGGAGCATGGCCGACCCGCGGGGCGACACACCGAGCGACAGGGAGGAGGACTCACGTGAGGCCCGCGCCAGGCTCACGATGTAGGCGAGGATGGGAGCCTCCACCCGTACCTCGTCTACCAGCAGCCGGGCGGCGGCGAGGTCGGCGATGGTGGCCACGGGGCGCACGACCGCCGCCACGTCGTGCGGGTCGAGGCCGTCGTCGTGGCGGCGCAGCACCTCCTGCTCCTGGTCGGCGGACGGGTAGCCCACGAGCAGCTTCAGCAGGAAGCGGTCGAGCTGCGCCTCCGGGAGGGGGTAGGTGCCCTCGAACTCGATCGAGTTCTGGGTGCCCACCACGATGAAGGGGTCGGGCAGCGACCGCGCCTGTCCTTCGATGGTGACCTGGCGCTCCTCCATGGCCTCGAGCAGGGCCGACTGCGTCTTGGGAGGGGTGCGGTTGATCTCGTCGGCGAGGAGCAGGTTGGTGAACACCGGACCCTCGCGGAAGCGGAACTCCCCCGCTGCACCGGACGCCTTCCCCTGCGCGTAGATGACCTGGCCGATCACGTCGGCCGGCATGAGGTCCGGGGTGAACTGGACCCGGGCGAAGTCGAGGTCGAGCGCCGCCGCCAGGGCCTTGGCGAGAAGGGTCTTGGCCACGCCGGGCACGCCCTCGAGGAGCACGTGCCCGTTCACGAGGAGGGCAGTGACGAGACCCGACAGGGTGCCCTCCTGACCGACCACGACCTTGCCCACCTCCTCGCGCACCGCCAGCACGGCCGCCCGGGGATCGGCAACGGGGATGGGCGTCTTCAACGCAGGACCTCCTGGTGGACCGATGCGACGGCGTTGGCCACGGCGACCAGCTCGTCGTCGGTGGTGACGGGATCATCGCCGACGGCAGCGGCGACAAGTGACAGGTCGACCCCCGCGCGCTCGGCCACGATCTGTGCCAGCGCGCCAGAAGCGACGTGGGCCGGCACGCCGAGCCGGGCCCGCACGCCGCGCCGCAGGCCGTCGCGCAGCGTCTCCGCCGCCGCCTCGGGTGACCGGCCGCGCTCGAGCAGCCGGCCGGTGGCCCTCACGAGCTCCGAACCCGCGATCTCCACCGGCTGGTCCTCCCGCACGGGTCGTCCCAGACGGATGGCCCGCCAGGCGGCGTAGAGGAGGAAGGCCACGCCGAGCTGGAGGCCGGCCCGACGGACCCCGTCGGACACCAGCTCGTAGAGCGTCTTGTCGCCGCCGCCGGCCGGAAGGGGTGGATCGACGAAGCGCACGGCCGTGCCAGATCGGGGCGCCAGCAGCGCCGCGGCCAGCACCGCGTTGTCCTGGTGACCAAGCCGGTCGTTGGTGGCGAAGGCGGCCCCACCGATCGTCACGAGGTCGCCGTCGCCTTCGGCGGTGGCGACCACGAAGGCGAAGTCCCGGCTGCCCAGGCAGCTGCCGTAGCCGCCCTTGGTCGACAGGCGGACGGATGACCCGCCATCGACGGCTCCCACGTCGTCGAGAGCCCGCAGCGTGCAGACACCCCGGCTGAGCTGCCCCGACCCGCGGGGGTCGGGCGGCAGCGATCCAGCCTCCACCAGGGACGAGCCGGGGTCGGTGACCACCAGGGTGCCGCCACGTTGCACCCACAGCAGCACCTCGGCGGTCTGCTGCTCGTCCAGGCGGTCGGACAGCAGCAGGGCCACGTCGTCACCCCCGTCGGGGAGGCCGGCCGACAGCTCCACGTCGGCCCCCAACCCCTCCAGGAGCGACACGAGGGCGCTCGTGCCCAGCGGGCCGTCCGAGCGAGGATCGAGCGGCGGACCGTCGTTGGGGGGCCCGCCGAGCAGGGCCACCACCAGCAGCCCCAGGCCGACGCACCCCGTCACCGCCGCCCCTCGAGAGGTGACCACTAGACCCTCACCGCCAGGACCCGTGCCTCCAGCTCCGCAAACCGGGAGGCCTCGGCCGCGCCGGAGGTGGCACCGCCGTACCAGGCCGCCTCGAAGAGCTCGGTGGCCGCGGCCAGCGACGGCGCGGCATCGGGGAGCGACCGCGCGACGTCGCGCACGTACTCCCCCGCCGTGCGCCCGGCCTGCTCGGGGATGACCCCGCGGCGAACCAGGTCAGCCACGACGGCGCGGTGGCGGGCGCGCAGGCCCTCGGCCCAGCGTCCGGCGGCTTCCAGCCGCTCGGCCTCGGCTCGCCACTCCTTCGCCGACCGGGAGAGCTCCACCATCACCTCCGGCTCGTCGTCGGCGGCGAGGGCCGGGAGCGACACGCGGCCGTAGCGCACCAGCAGGTAGATCACCCCGCCGACCGCGGTCAGCAGGATGAGCCACGCCACCACGGTGCCGCCCCCGCCGCCGACCAAGGCGCCGAAGGCCTTGGCGATCTGCTCCCCGACCCAGCGCATCACGCGGCTCGGAATCGACTCCGGCGGCCGGTCGTACCGCGCCTCGGCGAGGATCCGGAGGGCGAGGTCGCGCACCGCCCCCGGATCGTGATCGGACGGCGGGAGCTCCATCAGGCGGCTGAGGGGAACGCCTCGACGGCGTCGAGCTCGAGATCGAGGCCTTCGGTGCGCACGCGCAGGTCGAGGTAGATGAGCACCGTGATGCCCGCCACGACCGGCATCGTGATGAGCTGCGTGACGATCCCGGTGACGGCGGGGAGCACCCAGCCGACCCCGCCGGTACCGAGCACCAGCCAGAGCAACGTCGGCAACAGCCCGATGGCCGACTCGAACAGCGTCTCCACGAGCAAGCCGAGCAAGGCAAGGCCCAACACCATCCAGAAGCGCCGGCTCACCAAGCGCGCCGAGCGCCGCATGGCGGCGATGGGGCCGAGACCCTCGGCCCCGATCACCGGCGCCGTGACCAGGAACCAGGTCATCACCGCCAACGGGAGCACGCCGAAGCCGATGATCGACACCGCCTCCAGCACGTGCACGAGCACCCAGGCGGCCAGCAGCGGCCAGGCCCGACTGAGGGTGCCGCGCAGGAGGGCGCCCAAGGAGATGTCGTGGCCCACGTGCCACGCCGACACCAGCCGGGCCAGGGCCGCCGCCACGAACACCAGCGCCACCATCGGGCCCACCTGGAGGACGAATCCGGCGGAGTCACTCACCCCCGAGGAGGAGGTCAGGTCGAAGGAACCGTCGCTGCCCTGCTGGAACGCACCGCTGAGATCGAGGCCCTCGGCACCACGGCCGAGCCAGGCACCCAACAGCTGGATGGGGACCACGAAGACCGCCGTGAGCCCGACGATCGTGGCCGGCGCGCGTCGCAGGATCGCGAAGCCCCCGTCGAGGATGTCGGGCACCGTCATCGGCGCGAGCCGGGGCAGGCTCGGGGGTGGTGGAGCCGCCGACGGCGCGCCCGGGCGGCGATCGACAACCGGGGCCGGTGGGCCGTCGGCGGCCGAGACATCGGGGGCGACCCACTCCACGAGACCAGTTCTACTGGTCTCGTGGGCCGACCGGTGACCGACCCGCCACACTGGTCCGGTGGAGGGATACGACACCAGCACCTACGGAGAGCGGTTCGCAGACGTCTACGACGACTGGTACGGCGACGTCACCGACGTCGGTGCCTGCACCGAGCGCCTCGCGGCCCTGGTCGACGAGGTGGGCGGAGGGCCGGTGCTGGAGCTGGGCGTCGGTTCCGGTCGACTGGCGCTGCCCTTGGCGGAGCGCGGCATCGAGGTGCACGGCATCGACGCCTCGCCCGCCATGCTCGCGGTCCTCCGCGCCAAGCCCGGAGCCGGGGCCATCCGGGTGACCGAAGGGGACATGGCCGACCTCGACCTCGACGACCCGCCGCCCTTCGCGCTCGTGTTCGTGGCCTTCAACACCTTCTTCAACTTGGCCTCCGCGGAGGCCCAGAAGCGGTGCTTCCGGAGGGTGGCCGAGCTGCTGGCGCCCGACGGGCTGTTCGTGCTCGAGGCCTTCGTGCCCGCCGACGCGGCCGACGTCACCCGTGGCGACGCCGTCTCGGCCCGACGCATCACGGCCGACGAGGTGGTGCTCACGGTCAGCCGCCACGACGACGCCGAGCAGACGATCACGGGCCAGCACATCCACCTCACCGAGGCCGGCATCCGGCTCCGCCCGTGGCACCTGCGGTACGCCGGCCCTGAGCAGCTCGACGCGATGGCGTCGGCTGAGGGGCTGCAGCTCGTGTGGAGGCGCGCCGGGTGGGCAGACGAGCCCTTCAGCGCCGATGCCGGTGCCCACGTCTGTGCCTACCGCCGAACTAGCGTCCGAGACGTGCGCACACCTGGCTCCAGCTCGCGGTGAGTCAGCTACGCCTCAACCCACTGACGGGACGATGGGTCACCGTCGCGGTCGACCGCGCCTCTCGGCCCGGGGAGCTCATCTCCCGCCAGGTGCCCGTGGAGGCGGACCCCACCCGGACGTGCCCGTTCTGCCCTGGCAACGAGGAGGCCACGCCCCCTGCGCTCGAGACCTACGGGGCGAGCGGCAGCTGGCTCGTGCGCGTGGTGCCCAACCTCTTCCCCGCCTTCGAGGGCAACGAGCCGCTGCGGGTCCAGAACCTCGGTCCGGTCTTCACGCAGGCCACGGCGAGTGGGGTGCACGAGGTGCTCGTGTTCAGCCCGGAGCACACCAGCAGCTGGGCCGACCTCGACGACAAGCACGCCGGGCTGGCCATGGCCGCCATCCGCGACCGGATGGAGGACCACGCCGGGCGGTCCACGGTCCGCTACACGCAGGCCATCGTCAACGCGGGGCGGGAGGCAGGCGCGTCGCTCGACCACCCCCACGGGCAGCTGCTCGGGCTCCCCTTCGTGCCGGGGGAGATCGCCGAGGAGGAAGGCGGGTTCCGGCGGTTCGGCGGCTCCTGCCTCATCTGCACGATGGCGGAAGCCGAGCTGCAGGTCGGCCATCGCGTGGTGATCGACGACGAACGTGTCCTCGTCGTGTGCCCCTACTGGAGCGGCGCCCCCTACGAGATGCTGGTGCTGCCCCGTGCTCACGAGGTGCACCTCGCCAAGACCTCACCGGCCGACGTGGTGGCGGTCGGACGGGCCATACGCGACGCGCTGGCGCTGCTGCGCTCCCATGTCGGGGACGCGGCCTACAACCTGGTGTTCCACACCGCCCCGCACCATCACGAGGGCCCGTTCCACTGGCACGTGCACATCGTGCCGCGCCTCACGAGCTTGGCCGGGTTCGAGCAGGGCACCGGCGTGATGATCAACATCGTCGCGCCGGAGCTGGCCGCCCGACATCTGACGGGGTAGGCGGACCGGGGTGCTCTTCCCCACGGTCGCCTTCGCCGTCTTCTTCCTCATCGCCTTTGCCGTCAGCTGGCTCCTGCGGCCCAGCTATCGGGTGTGGCTGTGGGTGATGACGGTTCTCAGCTTCGTGTTCTACGGCTACGCCAACGCCCGCTTCGTGTGGCTTCTCGCGACGTCGATCGTGGTGAGCTGGGGGTTCGGCATGGCGGTGTTCCGCACCCTCGCGGCTGACGGCGGCCGCACGCCGGCATCGACCAACCTCGTGCGCGCGGCGGTGGTCGTGGACCTCGGGCTGCTGGGGTGCTTCAAGTACTACGACTTCTTCGTCGACAGCTTCGCTGACGCCACGCGCGCCATCGGTCTCGGCGTGAGCCCGCCGCTGCTGGAGGTGGCGCTCCCGGTGGGTATCTCGTTCTTCACCTTCCACGCCATCAGCTACGTCATCGACATCGGACGCGGTCAGCTCCGTCCGCTGCGCCTCGACGAGCTGGCCCTCTACATGTCCTTCTTCCCACACCTCGTGGCCGGCCCCATCGTGCGGGCCAGCGAGTTCGCGCCGCAGATGCAGGCGCCGGCCGATCCTCGCCACATCCCGTCGGGCGAAGCGTTCCGGCTCATCGCCTTCGGCCTGTTCAAGAAGGTGGTGGTGTCCAGCTTCGTGGCCACTGCGCTGGTGGACCCGGTGTTCGGCGCGCCGGCGGCCTACGGCCGGCTCGATCTCCTGGTGGGCGTCTACGCCTACGCCATCCAGATCTACGCCGACTTCTCCGGGTACACCGACATCGCCATCGGCTGCGCGCTGCTGCTCGGCATCCGCTTCCCGCAGAACTTCAACGCCCCCTACCGCGCCCTGTCGCTGCAGGACTTCTGGCGACGGTGGCACATGACCCTCTCGCGCTGGCTCCGCGACTACCTCTACATCCCGTTGGGCGGCAACCGCGACGGCGTGGCCCGCACCTACCGGAACCTGGTGCTCACCATGGTGATCGGCGGCCTCTGGCACGGCGCCGCCACCACGTTCCTGGTGTGGGGCGCGATCCACGGAGGGTTCCTGGCCCTCGAGCGCTACGTGAAGGAGTGGTGGCACGAACGGGTGCCGGAGCCCGCGCTCCCGGCCCCGCTGACCGCGGTGCTGCAGTGGGTGCTGACGTTCCACGTCGTGTGCCTCGCCTGGATCTTCTTCCGGGCCGACTCGGTGGGCACCGCCTTCGACATGATCGGCGGCATCGTCTCGGGGACCCAGCCCAGCGAGCTCGTCACGACGTTCCTGCTGGTCACCATCATCTTGATGCTGGCCAGCCAGTTCGTTCCGGCCCACGCGGTGGAACGGGCGCAGCAACGCTTCACAGCCATGGCTCCGGCCGTCCAGGTGGGCGTGCTGGCGTCCGCGCTCACGATTGTCGACGTCCTCGGCCCCGAGGGCGTCGCGCCCTTCATCTACTTCCGGTTCTGATGCACGCCGACCTCGACCGCCCCTCCAGCCGCCCGCCTGCCGTCGCGCGACGCCGATCGCAGGCACGGGCGCGTCACGGCGAGCAGCCGGCAGGACGCATCCTGGCCGCCATGCTCGTCAGCCTCTCCCTGGCCGCCCTGGTGAACGCCGACGCCCTCGTGCAGCGGGCGGAGAGCAAGCCGCTCGGGCCGGCTCGCGACCGATCCCTCGCCATCTGGCATCCGGTGCAGGACGTCGCCCACGTGACGCAGCTCTCCAGGTTGCGGGACCTCGGCGACTGGCTGGTCGGCAACGAGGACGAAGGGGGTGCCGGGGTGCCGGTGGTGGCGGGGCCCACGACGACGGTGCCCCCAGAGGTGGGGCGGCCCGCGCTCAGGACACCGGCGGCCGGTGCCCCGCTGCGCGTCTACATCGGCGGTGACTCGATCGTGCGTGATGCCGGCGATGCCTTCCTTCGGATCGCCGGGGACAGCCCTCTGTTCGACATCACCCTCCACTACGAGAACGCCACCGGGCTCACCCGACCCGACTTCTTCGACTGGCCGGCCGCCCTGGCGGACGACATGGCCGCGGATCGGCCCGAGGTGGCCTTCGTCCTCTTCGGCGGCAACGACGCCCAGGGCATCATCGCTCCCGACGGCGGGACCTACCCTGGGCCGTCCGACCCCGGCTGGAAGCAGGAGTACGCCCGACGGGTCGGCGGCGTGATGGATGCCTTGCGAGCCGACGACCGGATCGTGTTCTGGATCGGACTGCCACCGATGCGCGAGGACGGCTTCAACGGGCGAGCGGAGCTCATGAACACGATCTTCCGCGACGAGGCCGGCCGTCGCCCCTGGATGACCTACGTCGACACCCACCCCATCTTCGGTGACGAGAGCGGTCGCTACGTCGAGCGCAAGCCCGACCAGAAGGGCGACCTCGTGGGCCTCCGGCAGAAGGACGGGATCCACTTGAGCTCGCCCGGCGCCGAGCGCCTGGCGCGGGCGCTGCTGGACCTGATCGACGACGAGATCCAGACCGTGAGGGCCACCGCGTCCACCACCTCCACCACCACCGGCTAGCGGCGCAACCGCACGGCCACCTCGTAGGCCTGGCGCTTCGGAACGCCCAGCGCCACTGCCACGGCGGTGGCCGCGTCCCGTGGTGAGTCGCCCCTGGCGAGGCGATCCTGCACGGCCGCCTCGACGGCCTCGGGGCCCGCCGCTTGTGGGGCGGGGGCGCCTTCGAGGACGAGCACCACCTCGCCCCTCGGCTCGCGCCCAGCCACCCAGGCGCAGGCCTCGGCGAGAGATCCCCGCCACACCTCCTCATGGAGCTTGGTGAGCTCCCGGGCCACCGCCACCGGCCGCTCAGCTCCGCAGGCTGCGGCCAGGTCGGCCAACGTGCGAGCCAGGCGATGGGGGGCCTCGTACAGCACGGTGGTGCGCGGCTCGGTCGCCACCTCGGCCAGGCGTGCAGTGCGGCCGGATCCCTTGCGGGGCAGGAATCCCTCGAAGGCGAAGCGGCCCGTGGGCAGCCCGCTGGCGACCAGTGCGGTGACGGCGGCTGACGGGCCCGGCACCACCTCCACCACGTGGCCCGCCTCCACCGCGGCTCGCACCAGGCGCTCACCGGGATCCGAGATGCCCGGCATCCCGGCGTCGGTGACCACCGCCACCCGCTCGCCGAGGGCCAACCGTTCGAGGACGCCCTCGATGGCTGCCAGCTCAGTGTGGTCGTTCACCACCACCAGCGGGCGGCGGGCCACCCCCGCGTGCTGGAGGAGCCGACCGGTGCGGCGGGTGTCCTCACAGCAGATGGCGTCGGAGGCGCCGAGCGCCTCGATGGCGCGGGGCGAAAGGTCTCCCAGGTTCCCGATGGGCGTGCCCACCAGCACCAGCGGCACCGCTCAGTCCTTCCGCTCGAGCTGATCGCCCACCTGCAGGTTCCAGTGGGCGAAGCACCCAGCCTCAGCCTCGAGGACCGCGCGGGCGCGACGCACGGGGCGGCTCATCCGATGCCGGTCCATGCGCACCATGCGCAGCACGCGAAGATCGTCGTCGCACCACGCCACGTCGATCGGGAAGCGCATGCCGATGGTGTGCACCGACGTGGCCGGCACCAGCAGCAGGGCGCCTTCGATGCCGTCGCGGCCGAGCAGACCCCGACGGCGGCTGCGCCGGGTGTCGGCCACCTCGAGGCTGGCGAGCACCTCCCCGTCCCGCAGCAACCACCCCATGCGACCAACGCTAGGGCGTCAGTCGTCGGGTTCGTGCCGCCGGCGGAACTGGGCGGCCGAGTAGCCGCGCACCTCAGTGGGCAGTACCGCACGGGCGCTGGCTGATCGCCGCAGCCCGTACAGGGGAGCGAGCTCGCCGAAGTACTTCCCGGGGCCGTAGGAGCCCAGCACCTCCTGACCTCCGTCGTCACGCTCCCGATGCAGCTCGACCGAGCCCGATTCGACCACGTAGACGAGATCGCCGGGGTCACCCTGCTCGAAGAGCACCTCCCCGGCCGCCAGCGACCGCCGGACACCGTCTACCGGCTCCGCAGCCCGACGCGGGCTGAGGTGCACCACCCGGTCGGCCAGCGGCCGCAGGCGGTCGTCATGGGTCGCGATCACGATCACCCGCTCCGGGCCGCGCATCTCCTCGAGCAGGCGGAGCACGCCCTCGACCTGCACATAGTCGAGATGGGCTGTTGGCTCGTCGGCCAGCATGAGCGGTGGGTCAGCCGCCAGTGCTCTCGCGATCGCGACGCGCTGCTGTTGACCTCCCGAGAGGTCGCCCGGCCGGTGCCGCGCCCGATCGCGGAGATCAACCTGGTCGAGCAGCGCCCCGGCCCGATCCAGCGCCTCTCGGCGCCGTACCCCGGCGGCCAGCAGCGGTGCCGCCACGTTCTCCAGAGCCGTGAGGCTCGGCACCAGGTTGAAGGCCTGGAACACGACCCCCACCGTGCGCCGGCGGTAGTCGACCAGCGCCTGGCCTCCGAGCTCAGTCACCTCGACTCCGTCGACGGCGATGCTGCCGGCCGTGGGGGTGAGGATCGCGGCCAGGGCCGACAGCAGCGTCGTCTTGCCGCATCCGCTGGCGCCGAGCAGCAACACCACCTCGCCACCGTCGA
>DAIQBC010000009.1:0-20196 GCA_036781345.1 Acidimicrobiales bacterium
GCGACGTCGTCGGTCTTCTTGGCCACCTCCTTGACGAGCTCGGCGCCGATCTTCTCGAGGGGATCCTCGAGCTCGATCTCCTTGGCGACGGACACGCCGTCCTTCGTGATCGTGGGGGCGCCCCACTTCTTGTCGAGCACGACGTTGCGGCCCTTCGGGCCGAGGGTGACGCGCACGGCATCGGCCAGCTTGTTCATGCCGGCTTCGAGGCCGCGGCGGGCTTCTTCGTCGAAGGCGATGGTCTTGGACATCGGCGGATGGTCCTCCGTAGGCGGTTGGTGCGTTAGCACTCGCGGTGTGCGACTGCTAGTCAACCACCCCCGATCAGCACTCGCAACCGCAGAGTGCTAATCCGCCCCCCTGGCCCGCGATGGCGGGGGGAGAACCAGCGGCCGGTGCGCCGTCCGCCACTGCACCGACCGCTGGAACGACGTTCGAATCGACTCGTCCGACGCCCGGGTTGAGCGCAATGAGCCGAATTACCCAGTGGGTGGCGCGTCGCTCAGCCGCCGGCGACGGCCGGGATGATCGACACGGTCTCGCCGTCGGCGACGGGGGTGGCCAGCGCTTGCAGGAAGCGGACGTCGTCGTCGGCCACGAAGATGTTGACGAACCGACGCAGGCCGCCCTCGTCATCGAGGATGCGCTCTGCGAAGCCGGGGTGCACGGCCTCGAGGGCCGCCAGCACCTCGCCGACGGTGGTGCCGTCGACGACGACCTCGGACACGCCCCCGGTGAGGTTGCGCAAGGTGGTTGGCACGCGAATGGTGACGCTCATCGGGACGGTTCCTCAGCACGGTCGGGGGCACGGCGATGGTAGTGAACCAAGGTCGTCGTCAGACCATTCCCGGCACTCCCGAGGTTGCAGTCCCGGGATCCGGCCGCTTGACTGGCCCGGTGCGGCGGCCCATCTCGCGGACCTTCCGCCACAGTGACTTCACCGCCCGGTGGCTCGCCGAGGAGAAGGTCGTTCGGGGCCAGGTCGTGTCGGTGTGCCTGCCCGCTCGCGATGAGGCGGCCACCGTCGGCTCGATCGTCGAGCAGCTGGTCCGGCACCTCGTCGACGGTTGCGGGCTCGTCGACGAGGTCATCGTCATGGACGACCACTCGTCCGACGACACCGCCCGGGTGGCGGCCGCTGCCGGCGCGCGCGTGCTGGCCGTCGACAGCGTTCTCCCCGAGCTCGGACCGGGCGAGGGCAAGGGCGAGGCGCTCTACAAGTCCGTGGCGGCCGCCGAGGGCGATCTCATCGTCTGGTGCGACGCCGACATCGTCGACTTCGCCCCGCACTTCGTGGTGGGCCTGCTGGGGCCGCTGCTGACCCGGCCAGAGGTCAGCTTCGTGAAGGGCTTCTACGACCGCCCGGTCGCGGGCAGCACCCACGGGGGCGGGCGAGTGACGGAGCTCATGGCCCGACCGGCCATCGCCGCGCTGTTCCCGCACCTGACGTAGATCGTGCAGCCCCTGTCGGGCGAGTATGCCGGCCGGCGGTCGCTGCTCGAGCGGCTCCCCTTCGTCCAGGGCTACGGCGTCGACCTCGGGCTGCTGATCGACATCGCGGCCCTCGAGGGCACCGAGGCGATCGCGCAGGTCGACCTCGGTCTGCGGCGTCACCGGAACCGCCCGCTCGACGAGCTGGGCCCGCAGGCGCTGGCCGTCCTCCAGACGGCCCTCAGCCGAACCGCCCGTGGCCTGGGCCGTCCTGCCACACTCGTGCGACCAGACCTCGATCCGGTGCAGGTCGGCATCGGCGAGCGGCCGCCCCTCCTCGAGGTCTCGGCCTACCAACGGCAGAGCGCGTAGAAGGTCCGGATAACACCAAATTTGCCTAGGTCATTCGGCCCAGGAAAATGGCTAAAGGTGACCACGGAGCGTGGTCGATGCTGGAGGAGACACCAACCAGCGGCAGGGCGAGAACCGGAGCGACACCACCATGGCGGTCCCCCACATCGTCCCCACGACCGAGCTGATCATCGATCTCGACAACCCTCCCACCGGGCACCGGCTCACCGAGCTGCTGCAGGCGCTCACGGGCTGCAGCGTCGAACGGGCCGAGCTGGCCATCAGCGACCCCACCCCGAGCGGGCCGGCGGGCCCTGAGGAGGCGCTGACGTCGATGGCCCGAGCCATGGTCGCGCTCAAGACGCGACCGACCGTAGGGTCGCCTCAGGCGCCCGAGTAACCCCGGGACTGCTCGAGGGCGTCGTCCACCCCGATCCGCTCCACGACGCCTCCGGGCACCCGCTGATCCTCGGCCTCCCACCGCGCCTCGATCTCGTCGAGCGGCTCGAGGAGCACGAAGTGGCGCCACGCGTGGCCCGTCACGATCTTGATGACCGCGGTGGCGGGCACCGCGAGCAGGAGCCCGAAGAACCCACCCAACGTGCCGCCGGCCAGCAACGCCAGCATCACGACGGCGGGATGCAGCTTCACCGCCCGGTGCATCACGATCGGGCTGATGAAGTGGTTGTCGATCTGCTGGACGATGGCCATCACCACTGCCACCGCGATGGCCTTGTCGATGCCCCCGCCAGTGGTGATGGCGATGATGATGCCCGGCACGGCGCCCACCCACGGCCCGATCAGGGGCACCATGTTGAACACGCCCGCCACCATCCCGACGATCAACCAGAACGGCAGGTCGATGACCAGCATGCCGATCGACGCCATCGTGCCCACCACGAGCGCCACCGCCAGCTGGCCCCGGAAGTAGCCGCCGATGGCAGTGCTGAGCCGCCGCGCCACCACCATGGCGTCGCCGCGCGCCCGGTCGGGCACCAATGACCGGAACACCTCGCGTATGTGGGGAAGATCGACCAGGAGGTAGAAGGCGATGATCGGGGCCAGCAGGAAGATGATCCCGACATGGAAGACCTTCAAGGCCAGCTCGCGTGCGGTGTCGATCTGGTTGGCGAACCGGGCCTGCCGCTCTTCCTCGGTGATCACACCGTCGCCATCGGCATCCGCCGCCGAATCGGCCGAGAACTGGCCCTCGAGCTGCTGGTAGGTGGGGATCCGGATCGGCCACTGCCCGTCCTCGGACCGCTCTGACAGGTCGTCGACCTGCCGCTCGAGGTCTTGACGCAGCTGGGGCCACTCGGCCGCCAGGTCGTCGTACTGGCGGGTGGCCAACGGCGCCACGAGGAGCCCCACCAGCACCACCGCGGCCAACACGCCGAGATAGGTGAGCGCCGTGCCGAGCAGTCGGGGGATGTGGCGGCCGTGGAGGAGGGTGACGATGGGGTTGAGGAGGAAGACGATGGCGGCGGCGAGGATCAGCGGTGGCCAGATCACCCGCACCACATAGGCGATGACGCCGAGGAGCCCGACCACGGCCGCCACCCCGCAGACGGCCCAGCTGACCGAGCCGGCCCGTCGGATGCGATCGACCATGGGCGGCTGCACCGCCGGCGGCTCAGGCGTGGACAGGGGGCCTCCGCTCGATCCACGGCTGGGCCGCCTCGAGCTGCGCCGCGACGCGCAGCAGGAGGTCTTCCCGGCCGAACGCGGCCACCAGCTGGACCCCGATCGGCAGACCGTCGGCGCTCCAGTGGAGCGGCAACGAGATGGCGGGCTGGCCGGTGCCATTGAACGGCGGCGTGAAGGGCACGACCTCGGCAGCACGGAACAACCCGTGCAGGGGGTTGTCCGGCGGGCTGTCGAAGCTGCCCAGCAACGGGGGCGGCTCGGCGATGGTGGGGGTGAGCAGCAGGTCGTGGCCCTCGGTCCACCAGGCCGCGATCGCCCGGGCGTTGGCCTGCAGCCACTCCCGGGCCCAGAGCCACTCGGCCGCGTTGGCTGAGCGGCCCACCTCGGCCAACGCCCAGGTGAGCGGCTCCACATCGGCGGGACCCACCTCGGTGCCGGTGCGGCGCGTCCAGTAGTCGAGGTTCCAGGCCGCCCCCGCCGCCCAGTTGGTGATGAAGTGGCCCGTGTAGTCGGGGTCGTCGAGCGCCTTCGGATGCGACACATCCACGAGGTGGCCGAGCGACTCGAGCAGCCGAGCGGCGGCCTCGGTGGCAGCCACGCACTCAGGATGGACCGCCACCGCGCCTCCGGGGCTGGCGGTCATCACGCCGACCCGCAGTCGGCCGGGGTCGGCGCCGAGCTCCTCGAGGAAGGGCCGGGTGGGGGTTGGCGCGGTGTAGGGATCACCGGGCTCCATGCCGTGGACGGCGTCGAGCACCGCGGCCGTGTCGCGCACCGACCGGGTGACCACGAGCTCGCACGTGAGCCCTCCCATCACGTCACCGAACTCGGGACCCGACGACACCCGGCCCCGCGTGGGCTTGAGCCCCACGAGCCCGCACTCGCTGGCGGGGATGCGGATCGAGCCGCCGCCGTCGTTGGCGTGGCCGACGGGCACGAGCCCGGCCGCCACCGCCGCCGCCGAGCCGCCACTCGACCCGCCAGTGGAGCGGGCCGTGTCCCAGGGGTTCCGAGTCGGTCCGTAGGCCTGCGGTTCCGTCGTGGGCAGGATGCCGAGCTCGGGGGTGTTCGTCTTGCCCACGGTGATGAGCCCCGCGGCGCGAAAGCGCGCCGCCAGCGCCGTGTCCTCCCGCTCCGTCCAGCTCCGCGCCTTGAGGAAGGCCATCCCCTCGTGGAACGGATCGCCAGCGGAGTGAGCGGACAGGTCCTTGAGCACGAAGGGCACCCCGCGGAAGGGGCCCTCGGGCAGCTGGTCCGAGGCCGCTTGCGCCCGTGCCCCCTCGAACAGTGGGGTGATGACGGCGTTGAGCTGGGGGTTGACCCGCTCGATGCGTTCGATGGCGGCGTCGACCAGCTCGACCGGGCTGGCCTGGCCCGATCGCACCAGCGCAGCCTGAGCGGTGGCGTCGAGACGGCTGAGGTCGTCGGTCATCGGTCCCCCTGACGGTCGTGCATGGCCCAGATCATGCCTTGTACCCGGCCAGCACGTCGCCCGTCACCTCCTCGATGCAGGCCAGGGTGTCGCGCCGCGCCCGCTCCTCCCCGAAGCGCTCGACCAGGCTCACGGCCTCGATGCGGTCGCCCACCCCGTCGAACACCTGCCCGACGATGGCGACCAGCCGCACGTCGAGCTGGTCGGCGAGGGCGGCAACCCCGCCCACGACCTTCCCGGCGAAGCTCTGCTCGTCGAGGAACCCCTCGGCGGTCAGCACGAGGTCGGCGTGCTCCAGGTGCTCGTCGAGCGCCAGCTCGTCGGCCACGAGGTCGAAGCCACTCACCAACCGGGCGCCCGCCGCCACGAGGCCCCCGGCCAAGCCGCCCGCGGCCCCCGCTCCGTCGAGGGTGAGAACATCCACGCCGTGCTCGTCCAGGTACACCTGAGCCAGGCGTTCGAGACGGCGACGCAGGAGCTCCACCTGTGCCGCGGTTGCCCCCTTCTGGGGGGCGAACAGGGCCGCCGCGTCGAGGAACCGGACGCGGCTGTCGCAGGCCACCACGAGATCGATCCCCTTGAGTCGGCCCAACGGGTGGATGGCGCGCAGCGCGGCGAGCCCGCCGTCGGTGGTGGCCGAGCCGCCGAGGCCGACGATCACGCGGTTCGCACCGGCGTCGATCGCCTCCACGATCAGCTCGCCCGTGCCGACAGTGGAGGCCGCCACGGGGTCGTTGCCCTCGGGGCCGCCGGCCAGCTCGAGCCCAGAGGCCCGAGCCATCTCGATCACCGCCGTGCGTCCATCCAGCCGCCACCCCGCCGCGACCGGCTCGCCGAGGGGCCCGGTGACGGTGCTGGTGCGGTTGGCGCCACCCAGCGCGTCCAGAGTGCCCTCGCCGCCGTCCGCCATGGGCACCTCGTCGCAGTCCCAGCCCGCGGCCGCGGCGGCACGACCGATCGCCGAGGCGACCTCGGCCGCGGTGGCGGTGCCGCGGAGCTTGTCGGGGGCGGCCACCACGCGCATCCGGCCATGGTGACCGATGGGGATCACTACCGTGGCCCACGATGGTCCAACCTCCCGCCGACCGGCCGATCGTCCTCGTCTCCAACCGGGGACCGGTCACCTTCGAGCGGGCCGCCGACGGGGCCCTCACCAGCCGGCGGGGTGCAGGCGGTCTCGTGTCGGGCATCGGACCGCTGCTCGCCCAGACCGACGCGACGTGGCTGGCCGCCGCCATGTCCGAGGGCGACCGCCAGGCAGCGGCGTCCGGGGTGGTGGAGGCCAGCGGATTCCGAATAGGCCTCCTCGCCCTGGATCCGGAGACCTACCGCCTCGCCTACGACGTGGTGAGCAACGAGGCGCTCTGGTTCGCCCACCACGGCCTGTGGGACCTCTCCCGCGAGCCCGCCTTCGACGAGACCTGGTCGACCGCGTGGGATGCCTACCGGAGCGTCAACCACGCCTTCGCCCAGGCGGTGGCCGATGCCGCCCCGGTCGGTGCCGCCGTCCTCGTGCAGGACTACCACCTGTGCCTCGTCGCCGCTCGCCTGGCGGAGCTCCGCCCCGATCTGGCCTGCGTCCACTTCACCCACACCCCGTTCGCGCCACCGGTGTGGCTGGACGTGCTCCCAGCGGCCGCCGGCCGCGAGCTCCTGCAGGGCATGGCGGCCCACCGGGCCTGTGGGTTCCACACCCGGCGATGGGCCGATGACTTCGCCGCCTGCTGTGCGGCCGCCGGGCTCGCCGCCACCACGTTCGTGGCCCCGCTGGCCGCCGACCCCGACGACATCCGTGCCGTCGCCGCGTCCCCGGCCTGCGCCGCGGCCCTCGTCGAGCTCGAGAGCATCGTGGGCGACCGCGCCGTGATCGGCCGCGTCGACCGCATGGAGCTCTCGAAGAACCTGCTGCGTGGGTTCCTCGCCTACGACCTCCTACTCCAGCAGCGTCCCGAGCACCGTGGACAGGTGGTGTTCGTCGCCGGTGCCTACCCGTCGCGCCAGGGCGTCCCCCGCTACGCGGAGTACCACGACGAGATCGAGCGCACCGTCGAGGCCGTCAACGAGCGGTGGGGCACCGAGGACTGGCGGCCCATCGTGCTGGAGGTGGAAGACGACCACCCTGCCGCGGTCGCCCTCCTGCGTCGGGCCGACGTGCTGCTCGTCAACCCCATCCGCGACGGCCTCAACCTGGTGGCCTCCGAAGGAGCCCTCGTGAACGAGCGCGACGCCGTGCTGGCGCTGTCGCCCGAGGCAGGTGCATGGGAGCGATTGCAGGTGGCCGCGCTGCGGGTGCCGCCGTTCGACCTGACCGGCACCGCGGCCGTTCTCCATGCCGCCCTCACCATGCCGTCCCGCGAGCGGGCCGAGCGAGCGGCGATGCTCCGAACCCTGGCCGAGAGCCGCACGCCCGCCGATTGGCTGGCCGACCAGCTCGCGGCCGCCCGCTAGAGCGGCTGGAGCAGGCCGCGCAGGAGGGCAACGGCGCCCTCGGGCCCGTCCACCTCGAGGTCGGCCTGGGCCAGCAGGTCGGCGGCGGCCTCCGAGGTGCGCACGGCGACCTTCAGACTGGTGAGGCCCTGCCGGGCCAGGCGGTCGAGGGCAGCGAACGCCGGCAGGTCGCCCTGGTCGTCACCCACGTAGCAGGCACCGGTCATCCCCACCGACCTCGCCTCGACCACCGTGCCCTTGTCGACGTCGATGGGCGGGTGGAGCTCGAGCGACATCTTGGCCCGCCGGAGCCTCAGCCCTGAACGCTCGGCGGCCGCGGTGGCCCAGACGAGGGCAGCGTCGCTCACTGCGGCGTGCCGGCGGAAGTGCAACGTCAACGAGAGGCCCTTGTGCTCCACGTCGACACCCGGCGGTCCCTCCCGGCGAGCCGCGTCGGCTACGCCGTCGACCACTGCCCGCCAGGCCAGCGCCTCCGGGTGGTGCGACAGCTCGCCGTCCACCACGCTCTCGAGCCCGTAGAGGCCGTGGAGCTCGACCGAGGGTGGCAGGTGCCCTCGCAGGTAGGACACGGGACGGCCCGAGATGACCGCCACCACGCCGAAGGCCTGCCGTAGCTCCAGCAACAGGTCGGCAACGCCGGGCAGTGGACGGGCCTGGTCCGCCGCCACCACGATCGGGGCGAGGGTGCCGTCGAAGTCGAGGAAGACCGCTGACGACGCGGGAGCCCGGCGCAGCGCGAGGAGCGCGTCCACCGCCGAGCCGACCGTCAGTTGGCAGCCGTGGTGGTGGTGCTGCTGTCGGCCGAGGAGTCCGTGGGCGCCACGGTCGGAGGCGTGACACTGGCCAGATCGGTGCCGATCACGACAACGACGCTGGCCCCCGCGATCGGACCCGGCGGTGTGGTGGGCAGCGCGGTGGGCACGATCGTGTCAGGGGCGCCGATAGCCGTCGCCACCGCGGCGGCCTCGAGGTCGAAGCCCGGCGCGAAGTAGATGAGCGTGGTGGCCGCGTCGCCCGGGGCGTCGGCATTGGCGCCGTCGGGGTTGGTGAGCTGGTAGCCAGCGGCGGCGAGAGCATCGCTGTACTTGCCGGCCGTGCCCGAGATCCCCGAGTCGTTCAGCACGATGGTAGGCACCTCGGCGGGGGGGCGCGTGGCGAGGGTGGTGGTGGTGGTGGTGCCGTCGCCGGAGCCGTCGTCAGTGGAGCCGCTGCTGGTGCCCGGCCCCTTGCCGTTGTTGGTGACCACCTCCGACGTGTCGAGGCCGTTGCGAAGGAGGAACAGCCCGATCAGCACGGCCACCACCACGAGGGCGGCACCGCGGGCAGGGTTGATGGTGGGTTCGGCAGGTCGGCGTCGGGCCATGGGTGGATTCTCCCCTATCGCCGGTCGAGCTGGCTCATCGGGCGGCCCTCGACCCGCGCCCGGCGGCGGCGGTCGCGCACCCGCCGCAGGCGGCGGACGAGCAGTGGGTCGTAGTCGAGGGCGGCGGGATCGTCGAGCAGCTCGGTGAGGAGCTGGTAGTAGCGGGTGCCGGAGAGCTCGAACCGCTCCCGGATGGACGTGTCCTTCGGACCGGCCTCGGTCCACCAGCTGCGCTCGAAATCGAGGATCGCCCGGTCGCGGTCGGTGAGTGCCATCGGGTCAAGGGTGGCCGCTGGGCGTCGGTGGATCAAGGACCCTCGGCCGGGACGGGCTTGTTGGGCCATCTTCGGAACGTGCGACGGTGACGGGCCGTCTCGTCGATCAGCGCGTCGATGTACACCAGCTTGCGGATCATGTACGAGCGCGACTCCTTCGGATCCAGGTACAGGTTGAAGAGCCGCCCGTACCCGTAGTTCTGGATCGTGCCCGTGAAGCCGCCCGGGTTCAGCACATCGGTGTCGTCGTCCGAGATCGACGACTGCATGTACTTGTACTCACCGACCCGCACCGCCGAGTAGGTCGCCGTGAGCCAGTAGTGCTGGTACTTCCGGTTCGACACCACCTCTCCCTCGTCGGCTGGCGCCAGCAGGAACGAGGTCTGGTCCACGGTGTCGAGGTAGCGGTCGGCGGGCAGCGCCGCCTCGGCCCCGGCGAGGGTGGCGCAGGTGGCGAACAGGTCGAGCAGGTGCACGATGCCGTCGCTGGCCCGGCCCGGGTCGATCATTCCCGGCCACGACACGACCGCCGGCACGCGCACGCCGCCCTCCCACGTGGAGCCCTTGGCGCATCGGAACGGCGTGAAGGCCGAATCGGGCCAGGTCTCCATCTCCGGACCGTTGTCTGACGAGATCACCACCATGGTCGATTCGAGCTGTCCACTGCGCTCCAGCGCTTTCACCAGCCGGCCGCAGATGTCGTCGAGCTCGACCAGCGCGTCCTTGTAGGGGTGCTTGGCGGGCGATCGCCCGAGGAAGTCGGGGTGGGGGTAGTTGTCGAAGTGAGCGCCGCGCGTGCAGTGGTAGAGGAACCAGGGCCGGTCGCCGCCGGCCATGCGCTCGATGAAGGCCTCGGAGTAGGCGCACCACTTGTCGTCCAGCAGCGACAGCGCCGGGATGGTGACCTCTTCGACGTCCTCGAGATCGCCGCCGCGCTCAGCGTGCACGAAGCACTTGTTGAACGGGATGTTCTTCACCCAGTCGGTTCGCGCCTCGCTGTAGACGATCTCCGGGAAGAAGTACGGATCGCGCCACTCCGTGTACATGTCGGACACCGACAGGAACCCGTAGAAGTCGTCGAAGCCGACATGCTGCGGCTGGCTCTCGCGGTTCTCGCCCATGTGCCACTTGCCGACCGCCTGGGTGACGTAGCCGGCATCGGACAGCACCTGCGGCAGCGTGACCTCGCCCTGCAGGCCGCCCGGCATGCCGTACATCGGGGGGATCAGCAGGCCATGCCGCATCGGCAGCCGTCCGGTCATGATCGATGCTCTAGTCGGCGTGCAGGACGGCTCGCTGTAGCACGACGTGAGCAGCAACCCCTCGCGGGCGAGCCGATCGACGTTCGGCGTGGGCGCCCCAACCGCGACGCCGCCGCCATAGCAGCCGAAGTCCCCCCAGCCGACGTCATCCATGAGGATCACGAGCACGTTGGGACGGCGACCGGTGCGTGCCACGAAGTCGGCGAGCCTGGCCTGCGCCGCCTGCTCGCGGGCGGGCAGCACGAAGCGCGGCTCTCGGTTGTCGGCTGGTGCTTCGGTCACCCCGGTGATCGGGTCCACGGTCGGCTCGGTCATCGGCCGAGCGTAGGGCGTGCCGATCCATCAGCGCCGAGGCGCCCGAGCTCCGCCGTACGATGTCCCCTATCCTGCCGGGTTAGCTCAGTTGGTAGAGCACTTCTCTTGTAAAGAAGATGTCGTCGGTTCGATCCCGGCACCCGGCTCTTCTGAGTCGGTACATCGGCGCCCACAGCGCCGGCGTCCCTCTCGACTGATCAGCCGTGCTTGCGCCGCCGGTCGTCGGACAGCGATCGGTAGAGCTCGACGAGCTCAGCTGATCGCGCTCGTGCGTCGTACTCGGCCAGCACCCGCGCGCGGGCCGCCTCGCCCAGACGATGGCGTTCCTGAGGGTCGCCCGCCAGCGCCGTCAGGGCCCGGCACCAGGCATCGACGTCGTCGGGCGCGACGAGGCGACCAGCACCGCCGACCACTTCGCGAAGGGCGGGCACGTCACCCACGACCACCGCCGAGCCCATCGCCATCGCCTCCAGCACGGCATTCGACTGGCCTTCCCAGCGAGACGCCAGGGCGAAGACGCCACCTGCAGCCACCAGCGGACGAACGTCGGACACCGGGCCGGTCAGGGTCACGCAGTCGCCGACACCGAGACGCTCGGCCAGATCGACCAGCTCATCCTCGAGCGGGCCCTCGCCGATGATGCTGAGGCGCAGGTGGCAACCGCCTATGCGCGCAGCAGCCACGGCTCGGATCAACGTGTCATGGCCCTTCTGGGGGACGCACCGGCCGACCGAGACGACGAGGTCTCCGGCCCGGACGTTGGGCGGGGGCGCGTACTCCTCCACGTCGACCCCCCGGGGGATGACGGTGAGCTTTCGGTGCGCAGCCGGTCCGAGAGCCCCGCCGCTGGCGCGGGCCACGGCCGCCGTGAGCGCAACGAGGGAGTCGTCACGTCGGGCCGTGAACCCGTCGACGGCGCGGAGGACCTTGCGGCGCCACGCACGGCCCGGTGCTCTGGGAGTGACGGCGTCGTCGTAGGGCGTGTTGACCAGGTGCGTCACGCGGCACGCGTCGAACCTCGCAAGGCGCGACGGGAGGCTGGCATCGAGCAGGGCTGCATCGACGATGTCCGCGTTGAGCTGCCGCGCGAGACGGCCGAGGCGCTGTGTGGCAAGGCCGAGACCGATCACCGATCGGGTCGGAGCTCGTCGGACGGCGAGGTCGCAGTATCCGACTCCGGCGGACTGGAGCGACCCATGCACCGTCTCGGCGAGGGGTCGGCGGGCACCGCGGATGGCGACGACCACCTGGGTGAGCTCGTCACCGGAGATCGTCGATGCGAGCACCTGGAGCGCCTGCTCCGCCCCGCCCACGCCGAGATCGGGGATCACCTGCATGACTCGAATCGGATCACCCTCGGCTTCGAGGGCGGCAACGGTGGCGAGGATCGTCGCGTAGCGCGGAGCCGCCCGTTCGGTCGTGAACCGGGCCGCGCCCGCGCGTGCGGCTGATGACATTCGCGCTCGAAGCCGCGGATCGGCGAGGATCGAGCAGACGGCGTCCGCTGCCTCGTCCGCATGGGCCGAGGACGTGACGACGCCCGACACACCAGACTCGACGATCTGGTCCACACCGTCGACCGGAAAGGCGACGACCGGGCACCCGGCCAGCTGGGCCTCGATCACCACGCCTGGCATCGAGTCGGACACGCTCGTCGAGACGACGACGTTGGAGACGCCGAGAAGGACGGGGATGTCGGGCCGGTGCCCGAGGAAGCTGACCATGCCCGGCCCGAGCATCTCGAGCGCCCGATGCTCCGCCTGGGCGCGGAGCGGTCCATCGCCGGCGACCACGAACCGGACGTCAGGATGACGGCTCGCGATCGCGCTGAACACGTCGATGGCGGTGCAGGGGTCCTTCTGCGGTACGAGATGCCCGATCGTGGAGACGATCGGCGTGTTGGGCGCATGGCCCAGCTCGGCCCGAAGGCTCTCACCGCACTGGGCTCCTGCGTTCAGCGGCACGGGAGCAGGTCGGTGGTTGGGGATCTGCCACACGGGACCATGGAAGCCGAGGTCTCGCATCTGGTCGCCGATCCGATCGGTGATGGCGATGGCGCCGTGAATCCTCCTGACGAGCAGCCGCTGCGCCAACCGAACCGGGTCCATCGGTGCGCGGTCGGGCGAGTTGAGGATGCGGTGCCAGATGATCGGGGGGCCACCGACGAGCGCGGCGCTGACGAACGCGGCGTGCGCGCCATGCGCGAGGATCACGTCCGCCGGGTGGCTTCGGAGCTCTCGCCGGAGGTTGGCCACTGCGGTCGGGAGCCAGCGGAGCCGATCGTGTGCCCCAGGAGCCAACACCGAGTCGACACGAATCGAGCCGCTCATCTCGCTTCCCGACACGAGCGCGACGAGGCGACCGTCGACGCCAGCCACCCCGAGGGCGTCGACGAGGTTGCGGGCCACTCGCTCGGCGCCGCGCTCGTGTGTCGCCGACACGATGTGGAGCACCCTCATCGTTGCCGGGTCCGACGAACGTGGCGGACCGCTCGAGACAGCGGTCGCCGGATGGGACCCGGAATCCGGCGACTCAGCGCCACGTGCCAGATCGCGGCGCGAGCCGAGGTGATGTACTGCCCGTCCTCACGAGCCAGCAGGCTGACCCGACGCCAGCGATGCGCGGCCGATCGTCGGTGCGTCGAGAAGAACTGGCGCTGTTCAGCCAACAGCTGCAGGTTCTCGGCCACCCGAACCCGATTGGCGTTGCGACCGCGGTCGCCATCGTGGAGTCGAACGAGGTACCCCACCTCCTCGACCGTGGAGACCGACGCCTGCTTCGCGAGCGTCCACCACCAGACAACGTCTTCGATGGCCATCCACCTCTCCTCGAACCGCGGCGCAACAGACCGCTCGACGGCGGTGGCGCCGAGACAGGGGGTGGTGTCCTCGAGGAGCCGATCGCCGAGCCGCCCCTCGAGCACCCGACGTCGCCCCCCCAGAGGCCCTCCGAGGTGTTGGGTCCAGCACACGGCGACCGGCGCCCGACGCAGCCCTTTGATGGCGAGGTCGAGCCGACGGGGTGTCCACTTGTCGTCGTCATCGAGGAAGGCCAGGTATCGACCACGAGCCGCGTCGATCCCAGAGTTCCGGGCCGCCGCCGGGCCTCGACCGCCCCCCGGGCGGATGACGCGCACTCGTTCGTCGTCGAAGTCGGCGACGGGGTGGGTGAGACCATCGTCGATCACGATCACCTCGAGACCGGTGAGGGTCTGACTCAGGATCGAGTCGATCGCCTCCGCGAGGAACAGGGGCCGATCGCAGGTCGGCAAGATCACGCTGAACACGGGTGGCAACGAGGGACCGGCGGGCTCGAAGCTCGTCGACCAGGTGCCGTCGACGCGGCCGTGGTCGATGATCGCCCTACACCATGCCTCGGCGAGGAGGTCCGCGTAGCGGGGGTCCGTCGCGATGGCTCGGTCAGCCGGCGATGAGAGGAAGCAGGGCTCGACAACCACCACATCGCCGGGCGCCCGCGTCAGGTGCTTCGCGGCGCCGGTCTCCGCGCCGTCCTTCACCCCCCGGTCGGGCAGATCAGGGTCGAGCGTCCGCAGCGAGTCGACCTGGGCGCACTGCAAGGCGGTCGCGAGCGCGATCCCCGGGCCGGGCGAGCCAAACGCCTCGGCTCCTCGCGGGGCGTCACTCGCGACATGGTTGTGGTGGATGGCGATGTAGTACTTCACACCGCCCACCTCGTGCGCCAGGGCCGCCTCGGCGGGAAAGGCGGGATTGCCGTGGTCGAGATCGCTCACCACATCAACACCGTGCGCCGCTAGGCGCGTGGACAACCGGGCCGCGACGGCAGCATTGAGATCGCGCTCGACGATCCCGTCGGCGATGGCTCCCGGATCGTCACCGCCGTGTCCGCTGGCCACGAAGACACGTCCGTGCGCGGTCATCCGGGGTGACGGCGGCGACCGAGCGCCGAGGGCCCCGGGCGGCCAGCGAAGGCCTCGGACCACCAACCTCGGCGAGGTGCGAGAAGCTCTCGCCACGCACCCGCCCAGGCAGCGAGGACGCCAGCGACGGCGAGCGGTGACACCGCTAGCCAGCGCCACCGGAGATCGCCCCCGTAGAGCCAGACGTTCCGATGGACACGCCGGAGCCGCCCGATCACGTACCGGGGCCCGAGGAAGCGGAACATACGACGGCTGAGCAAGGGCTCGTCCGGTTGTCGTCGCTGGAGGACCATCTGACCGAGGCCCCTCCCGCGGCGATGGTGGTGTCGGAGGAGGACGACCGGACGTCGGCATGGCGAGTGATGGACCATCGTCGCGTGCTGCTCGCGCCATGCGCCATAACCGAGTTCGAACAGCGCGGTGTTCGCCACGGTGTCCTCGGCCGTGCGCATGTGTTCGGGGAAGCCGTCGACATAGCGCAGCGCCTCGGTCAGATACGACGCGTAGGAAGGCGCGACGGTCATGACGTGCGACGGTCGAGCCGGGAGACCGCCGGAGTGATCGAGGAAGTAGGAGGCCCAACCCGCCATCGTGCGGGTGCCGTTCTCGGTCGTGCACGTGACCATGCCCCACCCGTCGAGGTGCGCCTGAAGCCTCGCCGCGAGCGACCCCGGTGGGAGCTCGATGTGCGAACCGGGGAAGGTCACATAGCGGCCTCTGGCCACGGCCAGCCCCGCGTTGCGGGCCTCCCCCGGCAGAGCCGGGTGGTCGATCTCGACGAGCTCGACCTGCGGATAGCGATGTCGAACGATGTCCGCCGTCCGGTCGCTGCCGCTGGTGACGACCACGACCTGAACCCCGGCCGCGCAGTCCTGGTCCAGGATGCCGTCGACGGCACGCTCGATCACCTGCTCATCATCGCGAGAGATGATGATCACGGTCAGCAACGGCTCGTGATCCGGGTGGGCCCGGGCCTCGTCGGCTTCCGCCGGCCACCGCGTGTGAGGGACGACCGGGAGTCCTGGTGCTCGAGGTCGAACCGAGGCAGGGTTCCTCGCTTGCGCTCCGAGGGCGGAGTAGTCGGCCTGCCAGCGGTGGTCCGGGTCGACCTCGGCGTACTTCGCGACTCGAGCCTGGCGGCGTTGGTCGTCGAAGCTGCCGTAGTGCTGGATGCGAAACGTCGTTCGCACCCGATCGGATGGGCCGATGTCGACAGGAAGCGGGACCAGGTGCAGCGCATCGGTCGGCAACGAGATCCCCGGCCGCCAGGCGAACAGGCGGCCGACCCAGAGATGATCCTGGTCATACCCGTCCGTGCCGTCCTCGCGCATCACCATGCGGAGGATCTGCAGGAGGTAGGCCTTGGTCGGGTCGAGCGCGCCGTGGTCGACCGCGTGCCTCAGCGCCGCGTCGTCGCCGGGGGCGAGCACCTCGTCGGCATCGAGCTGGAGCACCCAGGTCGGCTCGTCGCGGTCGGCCGCCAGGAGCTCGACCGCGTTGACGAGACGCTGACGGTTCGCGGCGTCATCCCAGCCTGCGTAGGTCTCTCGCCCAGGGTTGTCCAGAACGATGCGCACGATCGGCTCGGCCTCGAGCAACGCCCGGGTGCCGTCAGTGCTGCCGTCGTCGAGCGCGACGACGGCATCGGCGAGCTCGCGCACCGACGCGAACCACCGAGGGAGGTCCGCTTCACCGTTGCGCACAGGGAGGACCACGACGATCTGAGCGATGGGGCACCTCCCGCCAAAGTCCAAGTTCCCTGAGCTGAACGCCCGGGTCAAGATAGTGACGTGCCCACCGATGCGGAATCCAGCGAGGCGGCGGCGCGTCGATCGGTGAACGACCTCGGTGGCTTGCTGCGGGCGGCGCTTGGTCTGGCGTGGGCAGCGTCACCAGCAACCATGGCGGCCTCGATCGCGCTCCAGGTCGCAGTGGGCATCGGGACCGCGCTCCAGCTCCTCCTCGCTCGAGCGGTGCTGGCCGATCTGCTCGCGACGAGCCAAGGATCGGCGATCAGGGACGTGTGGCCTCTCCTCACCGTGCTCGTCGTGGTCACCACGACACTCGGCCTGACGGGGGGGGTCCAATCGACGCTGAACCTCGTCACGGCCGAGGCCGTCAGCATGCGTGCCATCTCGCTGGTTCTCGACGTGGCGACCTCCGTCGAGCCCGAGGTCTACGAGGATCCCGACTTCCACGACAAGCTCGAACGGGCGCGCTTCAACGCGGTCGCCCGACCGGTCATGGCCGTCAGCGGGCTGACGGGCATGATGGGGGCCGCCCTCGGGGCTGGCGGAGTGGCCGTCGCGACCCTCGCGTTCGATCCGCTCCTCGTGCCGATCGGACTCGTCTCCGCGGTCCCGGCCTGGTTGGCCAGCCGTGCCAACAGTCGCCGGCATCACCGCTACATGCGTGCGCAGACGACCGATGACCGGCGCCGGTCATACCTCATGCACCTGCTCAGCAATCGTGACCTGGTGAAGGAGCTGCGCGTCTACGGAATGGAACCCGAGCTACGTCGTCGCCACGAGGAGCTGCACCGCGAGCGCTTCGCTCGTGTCGTCGAGCTGGCCAGGAGCCAACGTCGAACGTCGATGCTGGGAGCCTCGCTCGGAGCGATCGGCCTCTTCCTCGCGTTCGGCTACTTGTTCTGGTCGATCGACGAGGGACGGATCAGTCTGGCGAGCGCCGGGACCGCCCTGTTCGCGCTGCTCTTCCTCGGACAGCGCCTGCGCGGCGTTGTCGCCTCGTCAGGGACCCTGTACGAGGCGGCGCTGTTCCTCGATGACGTCGCCGAGTTCACCGCCGTTGCCCCGGCCCCGACCGCTCCCGCGGCGTCCACGGAGGCCGGGGCGCCACCTGCCCCGTTGCCTCCGTTCGAGACGCTGAAGACCGTGGACCTCTGGTTCACGTATCCGGCGTCCGACGAGCCGGTGCTGTGCGGAGTGGACCTCGAGCTCCGCTCGGGCGAGGTGGTCGCTCTGGTCGGCGAGAACGGATCGGGCAAGACGACGCTGGCCAAGCTGCTGGCCGGCATCTACCAGCCAACACGAGGTCGGATCGAGTGGGACGACCGAGATCTGAGCCAGGCTGACCCAGCGTTGCTGCGCCGTTCCGTTGCCGTGCTCTTCCAGGACTTCGTCCGGCTCGCCCTCACGGCGCGGGACAACGTCGGCCTGGGCGCGCCCGCCCGCCTCGACGACCAGGGAGCCATCGAGGCCGCCGCCGCCACGGTCGGCGCCGACGAGGTGGTGAGGGGCCTGCCCGGAGGGTGGGACCAGCTGGTCACGACGCTCTACCCCGACGGCACCGATCTCAGTGGCGGCCAGTGGCAACGGCTCGCGCTGGCTCGGGCGATGTTCCGCGACGCGCCGTTCATCATCATGGACGAACCGTCATCGGCGCTCGATCCGCAGGCTGAGCTCCATCTCCTCGAGCGGATGCGCCTGGTGGCGAGCGGCCGCACCGTGCTCTTCATCTCTCATCGATTCTCGAGCGTGCGATTCGCCGACCGCATCTACGTGATGCATGAGGGCCGGTTGGTCGAGCACGGCGACCATCGCACCCTTGTCGGGGCGGGCGGACGCTACGCCGAGATGTACGGCCTCCAGGCCTCCATGTACGGCTTGGACTGACCGGCCCGCCGTGGTCGCGCCGCTATGCGCTCGAGCTCTCGGAAGTCCGATTGAGCAGGACGCTGAGCGCCACCACCCAGACGGCCCAGGCAAGGAACGCGACGAGGCCCGCCGCGAAGATGGTGTCTCGCTCGGTGGACACCGCGCCGCCACCGACGAGCCACAGGAGCGCAACGAGCCCACCGAGCCAGCCGAGCCACGTCGGCAGGAACTTCGTCCGGAGGATCACGATCGACGTCGCTCCCGTGAACACAACGGCGGCGAAGGAGACGAACCCGAGGACGACCGTCGCCATGCGATAGGTCACCGGCGAATCGCCCGGGTGCAACGCGCCGTACGCGTTGATGCCGTAGCCCACGGCGGCAATCGCCGCGACGGTGACCCCACCCATGGCCGCCGTGCCCGCCAGGCGACCGCTGCCGCCCTCGGCCCCGCGCAGCCGAGTCCAGACGATGCCAAGGAAGAACAGGAAGAACACGATGCCCAGTCCGGCGAGGTAGGAGGCGACGCGGAGGCTGTCCCTGTTGTCTCTGGTGAAGTTGATGATCGCGCCGTCGCCGTCCGACACCTTTGGCGGCGATCCGGCGATGAAGCCACCGACCACTGACAGCACCACGAACACGACGCCAGCAAGCGCGCCCCACTTCTCGAGCGTCTTGTCGTCCATGCGAACCCCCCGTTTCCCGGCCCCGGTTGTCAGTCTCGTGCAGATGGTCGGGTACCGCCAGCCGCAGCGACCCGAACAGGTCTGGCGCGACCACCCTTCGGGGAGAGAACCTAGGGACATGGCTCTGCTCCCTGGACCCGGCTCGATCCCCATCTCCCAGCTCATCGGTGACGAGGTGGCCCGCTTGGCCCCCGACGCCACGCTGCAGGACGTCGCCCAGGCCCTGGTGAAGGGGGCGATGGGCGCCCTCGTCCTGGGTGACGACGAGCGTCCCGCTGCGCTCGTGTCCGAGCGGGACGTCGTGCGGGCCGTCGCCGCCGGTCGCGACCTGACGACCACGCCCGCCCGTGAGGTGGCCAGCACCGATCTGGTCTGGTGCGACATCGAGTCCACCGTCGACGAGGTGGCTGTCGAGATGCTCAGCCGCTACATCCGCCACGTCCTGGTCGAGGAAGACGGCACGCTGGTGGGGATCGTGTCGGCGCGCGACCTCCTCGGCGCCTACAGCTCAGGTGTGCCCCTCGACTGATCAGCCTCCGGCGTGGGCACGGGAGGCATCCCACCATCGCGGTTCACCGCCTAGAACGTCACGCCATGACCTATGTCCTCGTGCACGGCGGCGGCTCCACCGGTCGGTTCTGGGATCGGGTCGTGCCACTCCTCGACCAGCCCGCCGTCACCATCGACCTGCCGGGCCGGGGCGGCAAGTCCGCCAACTTGGCCACGCTCAGCGTCGACGACGAGGTCACCTCCGCCTTGGCGGACATCGACGACGCCCAAGCGGAGGGCGCCATCACCCTTGTCGCCCACTCCTCCGGAGGCCTGGTCGTGCCCGGCGTGGTCGCGGGCCTCGGCGGTCGGGTCACGCGCATCGTGCTGAACGCCGCCCTCGTGCCCGCCGAAGGCGGGTGCGGCCTCGACTGCATGCAACCGAGGCACCGCGAGGGCCTGCGCCTCGCCGTCGAGCAGGCACGCCGTGACGGCACGACCATCACGTTGCCAGGCCCCCCGCCGGACCCGGAGTCCTTCCGACAGGCCTACGGCGGAGATCCCCTCTCCGACGAGGATCTGGCGTTCATGGTCGACCCCGTCCGCTGCGTGGCCGACACCGTCCACCACTACTTCCAGCCCGTCTGCTGGTCGTCGGCCGCCGACGTACCGGTGACCTACCTCCTCAACGAGCGCGATCGGCCTGTGCCGCCGTCGGCCCAGGAGGAGATGATCACCCACCTCCCGGGCCCGACCGCAGTCGTGCGGATCTCGTGCGGGCATGTCCCGGCCGTCACCCATCCAGAGCTGATCGCCCGCCTGCTCGCGGGGACCTGAGGCCCCACGCGGTCTCGACTACGCCGAACGGCCGGCACGGGCGCGGGCCACCTCGAAGCAGGCGAGCGCTCCGGCGGCGGCGACGTTCAGCGAGGCAAGCGACCCGCTGAGGGGGATGCTAGCGATCTCGTCGCACCGCTGACGCA
>DAIQBC010000010.1:0-19666 GCA_036781345.1 Acidimicrobiales bacterium
CGGCCGGCAGCATCGACCCGATCAGGTTCCCCAGGTGCTTCACGCCGTTGATGTAGGGCAGCGCGCTGGTGATCAGGTGCCTGGTCATGGGCTCAGGAGGCTACCGGGTGCCCTCCGCTGCTCGTCTGGGGTTACGCGAGCGCCACCACCGGGTGGTCAGCCGCCTCGAGCCGCTCGTCGCAGGCCTTGGCGATGCGCTCTGCCCAGAGCCGGTAGCCGTTGGCACCGGGGTGGAAGCGGTCGGTGCACAGCATCGAGCGGGCGGCACGGCGTGACAACCCCGGCGGGCGACTGGCGATGTCGACGGAGGTCACGTGGGGGTGGGTCGAGGCCACCCGGGCTCGAGCGCTCTCGAACCAGCGCGAGCGCAGGCCGGCGAGCGTTCGGAGTGGTTCGGCCAGCCGGTCGGCCACGGCCATGTCCGGCAAGGACAGCACCACGGTGGGGGTGGGGGCGACGGCCGAGAGGAGGGCGTCGAGATCGGCCGCGTAGCGCTGCCGGGGGGTGGGCGACGCCACGTCGTTGGCGCCCACGCAGACGACGACGAGGTCGACGCCACGGTCAAGGCGCGGCACCTGCACCTCGATGACCTGCGCGACCTTGGCGCCGGGCACCGCCAGCACGGTGATGTCCACGGCACGCCCAAGCATCCTGGCCACCAGGTGGGCCGGCGTGTCGTCGACCACGTCGGCGCCAAGGCCGGCGGCCAGGCTGTCCCCGAGCCACGCGATGCGCACGGGTGCCTGGTCGCTCGGGCCCACCAGCGCGTCGCCGGGATGCGCCTCCGCGTAGGGTCGAGGGCCGGATCGAGCGCGGCGAGCCTCCCAGGCCACGACGGCCCAGCACAGGCCGCCGAGGGCAGGGACGGCACTGAGTCCGGTGCGAGCGGCGGGTCGCCAGGCCGGGGCCGTGGCGCCCGGAGGGATGACAAACGGTCGCACCTCGACACCTCCGGGTGGTCGATGGTGGGGAATCGACTCCGTGGGGCCGGGCCTGAAGGCGAAGGGGCCGATCGGCCCATGACGCCGGTAGGGTCCCTCGCCGTGACCGTGCGGTTGGTGACCGACTCCAACGCCATGCTCCCGGTCTCGCTTTGTGAGCGCTACAGCATCAGCGTCGTGCCTCTGACCGTGGTGGTCGATGGCACTCCCCACCACGAAGACGAGCTCGACCCGATCGAGTTCTGCCAGCTGTTGCGCGCCGGTGCCACCGTGTCGACCTCAGCCCCGTCGCCCGGCGAGCTGCTGGCGGCCTACGAGGACCTCGTGGCCGAGGGCGCCACCGCGATCCTGTCGATCCACGTCGGCTCCAACCAGTCCGCCACCGTCCAGGCGGCGCGGGTGGCGGCGCGCCTGATCACCGTGCCGGTCACCGTCGTGGACACGGGCACGGCCTCGTTCATCGAGGGGTGCTGCGTGTGGCGTGCCGCCGAGCGGTTGGTGGAGGGTGCCGATGTGGACCGCGCCGCCCTCGCCGCCCATGACGTGGCCGCCACCGCGGCGTCGGTGTTCACGATCGGCGAGATCCAGCGGGCCAACGACGGCGGGCGTCTGCGCGTGACGGAGAGCGGGGGGGTCCCCGTGTTCGTCTCGGCGGGATCCGAGATGCGGCAGCAAGGCACGGTCACCACCGCGGAGGAGGCAGCCCGGATGATGGCTGACGTGGTGGCGGCCCATCCAGGTCCCCTGCGGGTCGGTGTGGGCGACGCCGACGACGGGTCGGCCGCCGAGGCTCTCGCGGCCGCGATCGACGCCCTGCCCAACGTGGCGCAGGTCGTGCGCTACGCGGTGGGGCCCTCGGTGGCCGCCCACACCGGTGCCGGTTCGGTGGGCGCCGTGTACCACCCGCTCACCTGAGCGTTCGACTACCGTGTCGCCGAAGGCACTGCTCCGACAGCACGGGTCTTGGGAGAAGGGGGCACCATGCATGTGACCAGGATCATGTTCGCGGCCGCGCTCGCGCTGACGGCGGGGGCGGCCGGCTGCGGCAGCGATGACGACGGCGGAACCAGCGCGCCAGGCACCGTCGAAGCCACCTTGCGTGACTTCAAGATCGAGCTGAGCAAGACGACCGTCCCCGCCGGAGAGGTGACGTTCGCCTTGGACAACAAGGGCCCATCGGTGCACGAGTTCGTGGTGTTCAAGACGGACCTGGCCGCTGATGCCCTGCCCACCGACGACACCGGGGACGTCGCGGAGAGCGACACCTTTGCCCCGGTCGACGAGGTCGAGGACATCGGCTTGGGCAACGACGAGAAGCTCACGGTCGACCTGACTGCGGGCAGCTACGTCGTGATCTGCAACATCCCAGCGCACTACCGGCAGGGCATGCACGCTGCGTTCACGGTGAGCTGACGCGAGCCCGGCGGCAGGCGTAGGCCTGCCGCCGGTTCGTTGAACCCGACCCTGCGAGGCTCCCATCGCCTGGGCCTCACCGGATCTGGCTCCCGTCAGGGTGAGCTCTCGGATCAGCCGCCCGCTGTCCCGTGCGCCTCGCCCTGATCGCCCTCGTCGCCCGCGTCTCCCTCGTCACCCGCATCGGCCTGGTCTGTCTCGTCCTGGTCGCCGTCTTCGATGTCGGCCTGGTCGCCGTCGTCGGAGCCCTCCTCGTCGTCGCTCTCGACATCGCCCTGCTCGTCATCGCCTTGGTCGTCGTCCACAGCCGGGACCTTGTCGTCGACGACGTCCGCCTCCGCCGGGTCCGCGGTGACCGCTTCGTCAGGGGCCTCCGTCGTCGCCACGTCAGGGACGTCCACGGTCGCCTCCACCTCGCCGGTTTCGGTCTCGGGGGCATCGACGGTGTCGGCCGGCGAGCTGGTGAACGCGGCCCGCACCGGTCCCGCGAGGGCAGTTCCCCCGGTGAGCGCTGATGCCGTGATGATGGCGATGGCGACCTTGCTGCGAAGCACTGTGTCCTCCTGGGGACCGAAGGGTGTGCACGGGGCGTGCTGTCTGTTGCCTGCTCATCGGGGACCGACCACGAGATGCACGGGTGCGTGACCCTTTTTTCTTCCGAACCAGGCCCGTGCATCTTCAGTCGCCTGAGCGATGGGACGATCAACGGGAGGAGGAGTGATGGATCCGTGGTGCGTGCTGCGCATGAGGATGACGGCGAGGATGCCCTCGTCGACCGCGCTCGGTGCGGTGACCGAGCGGCCTTCGGCGAGCTCTTCCGAGCGCACCACGCCCGCGTGTTCCGCTTGGCTCGGGCTCGTCTGCCCCACGACCTGGCCGAGGACGCCGCGGCCGAGACGTTCGCCCGGGCGTGGAAGGCCCTCCCCCGCTACCGGTCGACGGGGGTGCCGTTCGTCGGATGGCTCTATGGGATCGCTCGCCACGTCGTCGCTGACCTGGCGAAGCTGCAGTGGCGGACCGAACCGACGGCTGACCCGACCGACAGGGCCTACGACCCCTGGGATGGTCGCGAAGACCTCCAGGTCCTGGCCGAGGCCGTGCGGGCCCTTCCCGAGGAGCAGCGCGCGGTGATCGAGCTCAAGTTCCTGGCCGGGCTCACCAACGACGAGGTGGCGGCGGTGCTCGGCAAGGCGGCCGGGGCGGTCAACACGCAGCAGTGGCGGGCCCTACGGGCGCTCCAGCGGATCCTGGTGACCAGATGAGCCAGGCCCTCGATGACGACCTGGCCCGGTGGGAGCGCGGAGCGCTGGCCGCCGACGACGTCGCGGCGAGTCACCCCGACGTCGATGTTCGTGCCCTCGTCACCCTCCACGCGCGGGTGTCCGAGCTGCAGCGCTCCCCCGCCCCCGACGTCGAGGTGGCATGGACCCGAGTCAACGCGCGGCTCCCGGAGCGGGAACCCCGCTGGGCGCGCTTGCGCCGCGCGCTGGCCGTCGGGCTGACGGCGGCCGTCGTCGGAGTCCCCACCGTCGCCTACGCCGCCTCATCCCACCCGGTGCGCGACATCGCTCGAGGCATCGGCGACCTCTTCCGTGACGAACCCACCGCTCCCGCCGCACCGGTCACGACGGAGGTCGACGGCAAGCCCCCGGATGACCAGGACCCCAGGTTGCCGCCCGACGCCGAGCCGCCTCCTCCTGTCGCGGACGCGCCGCTGCAGCCGACCGCCGCCGACGACGCTGACGATGCTGACGACGCTGACGACTCGTCGACATCGGAGGATGAACACCACGACGACACCGTCACGGGGGACGAACCCTCGACCGACAACTCCGACGGGGCCCTGAACGGGGAGCACGGTGAGCAAGGCGAAGAAGGCGCCGATCGGGCCGCGCGAACCGACGCCTCGGGCGACGAGGGCGGCTGAGCTACCTCCGTGAAGCCCGACCGGGCTTCACGCCGTGCGGCGCAACGTGACCCCACTGGTTCGTCATGCGGCGGAACCTAGTCGCGCGCGGCCGGCCCTCGGCTCGCAGGTTCGAGTGGGTGCATCCGGCCGCGGGCGGCCCGATAGGCGTGCCGGACCTCGCCGCCCCAGGAGGCGGGCCGGTCGAGAGGTGCGGCGCGGCCGTCGGACGACCAGACGGGCGGCTCGTCGCCACCGGCGAGCGTCCAGGCCGCTTGTCGGGCTGCTCCGAGGGCGACGTACTCGGCGGGGGGCGGCAGCACGACCGGCAAGCCGAGGATGCTCGGCGCCATGGCCTGGACGGCCACGGAGCGGGCGGCACCCCCGATCAGGACGACGCGCTCGGGCCGAACGCCCACCCGGCGCAGGGCATCGACGGCATCCGCCATCCCGCACAGCACACCCTCGACAGCGGCGCGGGCAAGGTTCCCAGCGGTGAGGTTTCCCCGGGTGATGCCCTGGAGGGTGCCGGTGGCATCGGGCAGGTTGGGGGTGCGCTCACCGTCGAGATACGGCAGGAGGCTCAGGCCGCCAGCACCGGGACGAGCCGACAGCGCGAGGGCGTCGACGTCGCCGCCGAGGAGCTCGGCGGTCACATCGAGAACACGGGCGCAGTTCAGGGTGCACACGAGCGGGAGCCACCCGCCGGTGGCGTCGGCGAAGCCCGCCACCTCGCCGTGTTCGTCCGCGGTCGGTCGACCCCACGCCACGAAGGCCACTCCGCTCGTGCCGAGCGACACGACGACCTCGCCCGGGGCGAGCCCGAGGCCGAGGGCCGCCGCCATGTTGTCCCCCGTCCCTGGGCCGACGACGACGCCGCGCTTCGTGGTGCCCACCGCCTCGTGAGGTCCGAGCAGCTGCGGGACACCCGGCTCCCGACCGCGTCCGGCGAGGGTGCGCAGATCGGCACGGTCTCCGTCGGGGCCCCACCACCCGGTGCCCGAGGCGTCGCCCCGGTCGGTGGTGATCGACGCATCGCGGTCACCGCGGAGGCGCCAGGTCAGCCAGTCGTGCGGGAGGCACACGCGAGCCACCCGATCAGCCAGGTCGGGCTCCTCGTCACACATCCACCGCCACTTCGTGATCGTGAAGCTGGCGACGGGCACCGAGCCCACCGCCGCAGCCCACGCTGCGGGCCCGCCGAGCTCGTCGAGGAGCGCAGTGGCGGCGGGAGCCGAGCGGGTGTCGTTCCAGAGCAGGGCCGGCCGCACGGCGACACCGGCTCCGTCGATCGTCACCAGGCCGTGCTGCTGGGCCGCCACGCTCATCGCAGCGACGCCGTCGAGCAGACCATCGGCCGTGGCCCGCTCGAGTGCCGTCCACCAGTGCTCCGGGTCGATCTCGGTGCCGTCGGGATGCGGCGCCCGTGCTTCCCGGATGATCGCCCCGCTGGCGGCATCGCAGACGACGACCTTGCAGGACTGGGTCGACGAGTCGACCCCGGCCACGAGGACGCCGCCGGTCACGGTGCGGTGGCGCTCAGCGGGCACCCAGCAGGTGCTCGACGACCAGCTGGTCGAGGCGCTCGTGGCCGTAGTGGGCGGCACCGAGCGCCGCCTCGTCGAGGCCGCGGGCATGCAGACGGATGGCCTCGGGGCTGCCGTCGCCCATCGCGGTGGGCAGGGCGAGGTCGGGCACGCGGGCGGCCGCCAGGGCGGCCTGCACCTCCGGGTCAGCGTCGAACCGCGTCGCCGCGGCCGCCAGCAGCTCGTAGGTGCGCATGCAGCCCCTGGCGAACTCCCAGACCCCTTCGGGACCGTCGGTTCGGTAGGGGTGAGCGTCGAAGTGCCGCATGCCGTCCCAGCCGCTTGCCTCCAGGAGCCGCACAGTGAAGAAGGCGTCCTTGATCCCTTCGCTCCCGAAGCGGAAGTCCTGGTCGTACTTGCCGGCGCGCTGCGCGTTGAGATCGATGTGGAACAGCTTCCCGGCCCACAGCGTCTGCGCCACTGCGTGGTGGAAGGAGAGGCCCGACATCGTCTCGTGGGCGAACTCGGGGTTGAGGCCCACGAGGTCGGGGCGCTCGAGGTGCTCGAGGAAGGCGAGGGCATGCCCGACGGTGGGCAGCAGGATGTCGCCCCGCGGCTCGTTGGGCTTGGGCTCGAGGGCGAAGCGCAGCTCGTAGCCGCGCTCCACGACGTAGGCACAGAGGAGGTCGAGGGCCTCGGCGTAGCGGTCGAGGGCGTCGGCCACCGGCTTGGCGGCGTCGACCTCGCAGCCCTCCCGACCGCCCCACAGCACGTACACCTTGGCGCCGAGCTCGACACCGAGGTCGATGGCGTCCATCGTCTTGGCGACGGCCAGGCGACGCACCTCGGGGTCGTTGGCTGTGAAGGCGCCCTCCTTGAAGACGGGGCGATGGAACAGGTTGGTGGTGGCCATGGGCACGTGCAGGCCGGTGTCATCGAGGGCACGCCGGAACTGCTTCACGATGCGGTCTCGTTCGGCCGCCGGCGAGCCCGGCGGCACCAGATCGTCGTCGTGGAAGTTGACGCCGTACGCGCCGAGCTCGGCCAACAGGTGGACCGTCTCCACGGGATCCGCCACCGGACGCACCGCGTCCCCGAACGGGTCACGGCCAGGGTTCCCGACCGTCCAGAGGCCGAAGGTGAACCTGGCCCCGCTGGCCGGCGTGGTGGTTGCTGTTGGCTGGGTCACGGGATCTCCTCGGTGAGTCGACGGCGTCCGGCTGCACCACGGCATAGCCGAACCGAGGGTCCTCGCGCCCACATCGATGGTGCCGGAGACGTCACACCGTGATCACGTTGGTGCCGAGGGGTCTGGAGCTCACCGGTCCAGTCGAAGCAGTCGGCGGGCGTTCGCGTCGAGCGCCGCTGCCAGGCCTGCATCACCGAAGCTGGGATCGGCGGTCTGATCCCAGCCGGCGAAGTTGGTCCCGCCGACCAAGCGGTCGGTTCCCGAAGCGGCGATCAGTGCGGCCAGCGCCCGGGGGCCACCGACGTGGGCGTCCCACCACAGGCGAGCCAGCAGGGCATCCAGCGCGCCCTCCTCACGCTGGCCCGCGTCGGCCCACGGTCTGGTTGCCGCGGCATGGCGCATCCGCTCGGCCAGCCAGCTGGTGGCGCCTCCGCCGTGGGACACGCACACGTCAAGCTCCGGGTGGCGGGTCAACACCCCACCCAGCACCAGGGTGGCCACGGCGAGCGCCTCCTCGAAGGCGAACCCGAGCCACAGGTCGGCGTCAAAGCGGGCCAGGCGCTCGTCTCGACGGGGGGCGTCGATGCCGCCGGGGGCAGGGTGGATGAACAGCGGGACATCCAGGTCGACGCAGGCCCGGTAGACGGCATCGAAGGCAGGGTCGTCGAGCGGCCGACCGAGGTCCGTGCCGATGTAGGCGCCGATCAGGCCGAGCTCGGACACCGCCCGGTGCAGCTCTATCACGGCCTGTTTCGGGTCCTGCATGGGCAGCTGGGCCAGTCCGCGCAGGCGATCGCGGTGGCGATCCACGATGTCGGCCAGACCCTCGTTCTGACGGCGGCTGAACGCGATCGCCGTCTCGGCGTCGACGTGGTGGAGGAACGTCAGCGGGTTGGGGGAGAGGACCTGGAGGTCGATGCTGCGCTCGTCCATCTGTCGGAGTCGCAGCTCCACGTCCATGAACGCGCTCTGTCGGTAGCTCACCCCGAGGAGCTCGTACTCTCCGACGCGGTAGCAGGGGAGGCGGCCTGCCTCGGCGTCACCCTCGTCCAGCTCCGGGCCGTACGGGCCCGCCGCGCCCAGGGTCTGCTCCAGCACGACATGGGCGTGCAGGTCGATCACGCCGGGAACACCACCGGGTAGCGGCCCCAGTAGCTGCGGCTGCTCTCCGGGTCCGGGGACGGGGGGTCCGCCGGATCCGGACGCCCGCCGGCGTCGAGAAGCGCCCGGATCGCGACAGGGACCAGCCCGTAGAGGTGGTCGTCGCCCACGGGCTGGCCCATCGGGTCGAGACCGGCGGCCAGGTCCTGGCCGATGCATGCATGCATGCCCAGGCCGAAGCTCAGCCCCCATGGCGCCACGCCGCGCTCCAGCACGCGATGCGGGTCGAAGTCGTCCGCGTGAGCGCCGAATGCACTGGGGTCACGGTTGACCGCCATCAAGTCGATGGTCAGGCGCGCCCCGGCCGGGACGTGCACCGCTCCAGGCAGATCGACGTCGGCGAGAGCCCACCGCATGGCGATGGGGCTCGACGGTTGCAGGCGCACGGTCTCGTGCACGCAACGCTGGAGGAACACCAAGTCGGTGCGGGCCCGCTCGAGGTCCTCGGGCCGCTGGTCGGCCATCGCGTACACGTTGTGCAGGGTCCTGACGAACGCAGTGGCGCTGGTGTGGGCGCCGGCCAGCAGGAAGAAGCAGGTCTCGCGCAGCACCACGTCCGAGGGAAGGTGCAGGTCGTCGTCGTTGCGCAACAGAGTGGTCAGCACATCTCGCGGCAGGTCTTCCTCCTGGGCAGACCCGTCGGCGACTGCGGCGATCAGCGCCCGACGGCGAGCGATCGATGGTTCCAGGAACTCGGCTTCGAACGCCGCCAGGCCCCGGGCGACCTCGTCGCGCTTGGCCGCTCGGTCACCGGTGTAGTGCGCCAGCGTCGCCCCCTGGATGAACAGCATCAGGTACGAGTACAGGTGCATCGTCTCGTCGCGAGTCCCCCTGGGGCGGTCGACACCGGCGGTGAACGCGGCCAGGTTCATCATCATCTCGTGGCTGAGCGTGACCAGCTCGGCGTGGCCGCTCGCCACGTGGGGCGTCAGCGTGGCCGCCACGATCGGAGGGAAGAGCTCCCGCTCGTAGCGGCGGTGGGTGTCCTTGCGGAACAGGCGGTTCTCGAGTCGACGCCGGGCCTGGTGGTCAGCTCCGTGGAGGTTCACCAGCACGTCGGACATCACCACGTCACCCTCGTCATAGAGCGCCTGGCGCAGCTCCTTCTGGCGGAACGCCTCGCGGGCCTGCTCATAGGTCGAGACGGTGATGTCGGTGATGTCGGTCATGGTGTGGTGTCGCTCCAGGTCAGGTGCTCGGGCCGTGGGGCTGGATGTCGGGCGCTGTCAGCCAGTGGGCCGCACGCTGGAGGATCTCGCCGTGGTCGGGTTGGGTCAGGGCCGACACGTCGTGCCCGAGCAGGTCGGTCACCACCCGACCCCGGCCGACGGAGCGGGCCCACAGCACCGGGTGGTCCGTGCCACCGTGGGCGCTGGTGAGCAGCGGCTCCAGGTCAGGGGCTCGGTCGAGGAAGCCATAGATCTCGTCGACGGTCGTGAAGCCGGCGATGCCGGCGGTGATCGGGTGGTCCCGGCCGGCAGCCGTGGGCGAGATCAGCGCCGACCCCCGGGGAGGGTGGGACGATCGGTCCCAGTTCCAGGTCGCCCCGATGCATGCCGCCCACCGCGGGTTTCCATCGAAGCAGATGGCAGCGGTGTGGCATGCCAACAGGCCGCCGCCGGAGCGCACATGGCGTTCGAGGGTCTCCACTTCGCCGGCGCGCAACGTGAAGGCCCACCGGTCTCGCAGGTGGGCATGGCGTTCGGATCCCATCTGCCAACGTAAGGCGTTCACGGTGACGAGGTCCCAGGAACCGGGACGTTCGGCCAGCGCGACCAGTGCGTCGTGGGGGTCGTCGAACACCGTGGACTGCACGCCCGCATCGGCGAGCAGATCTGCCAACGCGGCGCTGCTGGCGTCGAAGTCGTGGCCCGGACCGCCCGAGATCAGCAGGTTCGTGGACACGGCGAGTCAGGGGTCCTCGGTGGGCCCGATGGTGTCGACGGAACGGGGCCGAGGCAGGGTGCTGATGACGCTCGAGGTGACCCCGCCGTCGACGAGCAGCTCGGTGCCGTTGATGTACGCGGCCTCATCGGACAGCAGGAACAGGACCGCCTCGGCGACGTCCTGCGCGGTTCCCAGACGGCCGAGTGGGACCCGGGCGGCCCGCTGCCGACGGATGTCGCCGTCGGCATAGATCGGTTCGGACATGCCGGCGTCGATCAGCCCGGGGGCCACCGCGTTGCAGCGGATCTGCTCAGGGCCCCATTCCAGGGCCATCTGCCTGGTGAGCAGCGCGACACCTGCCTTGGTCGCGCCGTAGGCACCGGCGTTGGGTCCGGGGGCGACACCGTTCATGGACGTGATCGTGACCAGCGATCCTCCGGTCCCCGCGGCCATCATGCGTCGTGCGACGGCGCGGGCGGTGACGAAGGTCCCGGTCAGGTTGACGTCGATGACGGCCCGCCAATCCTCGAGGGTGACCGCGGCCAGGGGACCGAACCGCACGATGCCGGCGTTGGCGACCAGGCCATGCGGCGCCGACTGGCCGGTGGCGTCGGCGAAGCGGTCCAGCGCCCGGTCCACATCGGCCTCCACCGTCGTGTCGGCCGTGAGCGCCACCGCCTGGTCACCGATGCCGGCAGCGGTACGGGCGGCGGCGTGCTCGTCGCGGTCGAGCACACCGACGCGCCAGCCGAGGTCCGCGGCCGCCCGAGCGATGGCGGCTCCCAGGCCCTGGCCCGCCCCGGTGACCACGACGCTCCGGGTCATCGGTTGGCGATCTCCCAGGTCAGCAGCTCAGCCGCCCACTGGCCGACCTTCTCGCCGGGGAGCGGGCTTCGCCGGGGCCAGGGCTGGTCGAGGTCCACGGGCTGACCTCGTGAGATGACCTGGCACAGGTTGGACCGGTCGCCGAGCACGGTCACGTCCCGGGACGGGTCGCCGCGCACCACCAGCAGGTCGGCGGCGGCGCCGGCGGCCACCACCCCAATCGCGCCCTCGTCCATGCGCAGGGCTCGGGCCCCGTTGTAGGTGGCGCACCGGATGGCCTCGAGCGGGGTCAGTCCCATGGCCTCCACCAGGACCTCCATCTCCCGGGCATGCCAGTGGCCGTAGGGCGTGAGCGCGAACCCGCTCTCCGACCCCGAGAGGATCGGGACACCTGCGTCGTGGGCGGCCCGCAACCTCGTGGCGGTGGCGTCGATCTCGCCTCGAAACAGGTCGACCTGGGTGCTCATGGCCCCGACCTTGGCGCCGTGGTCGGCCAGGTTGGCAAGGAAGGTGAACGTGGGGGCGATGGCGCAGCCGGCCTCGACCACGGCCTCCAGCGCTGGCTCGTCGATGAAGCTCGCATGCAGGATCAGGTCCACGCCCGCCTCGGCAGCCAGGCGGGTGGCGTGGGCGTTGCGGCAGTGGGCGATGGTCGGGGTGTCCAGAGCATGGGCGGTGTCGGTGACCGCTCGCAGCTCGTCGAGGGTCCACACGGTGAGCTCGCCGGTGTGGTTGGGGAGCGACCCCGTGACGTGGATCTTGATCCAATCGGCGCCGTACTTGACCTGCTGACGGGTGGTGCGAACCATCTCGTCGCGGTCGCCCATGACGTGGGCATAGGCCGCCGTGCCCGAGTCCGGGATCAGTCGGCCGGCGGTGCCTCCCGCGGCAGTGAGCAGGGCGTTCATCCCGGCGGTCATCCGCGGCCCCTCAACGATCCCGGCCTCGATGCTGTCGCGCAGGGCGGGGCCCAGGTTCCACAAGCAGTCGGCATCGAGGAAGCCGGTGACGCCAGCCAGCAGGAGCTTTCGCACGTTGAAGGCGGCGAGGAGCGCGGCGGTGGATTGGTCGCGGTGGAAGAACAGCTCGTCGTTGCTCGCTGGTTCGCCGAAGGTGATGTGGCAGTGCGCGTCGATCAGCCCGGGCATGACGAAGAGGCCAGAGGCGTCGAGGTGCTCGACGGTCGGGCCTGCGGCGGTGGCCAGCGCACGGGCACCGTCGCCCACCGCCACGATCGCGTCGCGCTGGATGAACACATCGGTCGGGTCCGTGGGTGCGTCTCCGGTGCCGGAGATCACCGAGCCGCCAGCGATGAGCATCCCGGCCGGGCCGGTCACCACGGGTCGCGCTCCTCGGCGAGGGTCGGGACAAGCCCGCCCGACACGTTCGCTGCCACAGAGCCCCCTTGACCCGAAGATGAGTTTACAGTGTTCACCACCGTACCGCCCTCGACGAGCCGGTCAGGTAGGCGCCTGTGCCCGCCGCAAGGAGAACCCATGGACGCCACGCTCGAACGGAAGATCCGGGAACGTCTCGAGGTGGAGAAGGACCGCACGACACCACCCGCCGACGCCGTTGCCGTCCCGCTCATCCCCACCGGTCGCTACACGGACCCCGCGTTCCACGAGCTCGAGAAGAAGCGGGTCTTCGCGCGCAGCTGGCTGTTCGTCGGTCACGAGTCCGAATGGCCGGAGTCCGGCTCGTACCGACTGACGACACGGTCGGGCGCTCCCATCGTGGTGGTGCGGGGCGACGACGGTGCGCTGCGAGCCTTCTACAACGCCTGCCGACACCGTGGAGCCCCAGTCACCCGGGACGAGTGCGGGACCGCGCGCCGACTCACCTGCCAGTACCACTCCTGGTCCTACGGCACGGACGGCACCCTCAAGGCCGTACCCGATTCCCGCAGCTTCGTAGACCTGGACAGCGGGTCGTTGGGACTCACGCCGGTGCGCTGCACGTCGTGGAACGGATGGGTCTTCATCAGCGAGGATCCCGACGCCGTGCCGCTGCTCGAGTTCCTGGGACCGATCGCAGATCAGATGGCGGAGATCAACGGGCCGGCGATGCGGGCCGTCGGCACCCAGGTCCACCAGCTGGCCTGCAACTGGAAGCTCATGGTCGACGCCTTCTTGGAGGTGTACCACGTGCGCACGGTGCACCCCGACAACGCCGCGTTCCTCTACAACGACCAGTCGGTCACCGTCACGATGCTGCCGAACGGCCACAGCCGCCTCACGGTCGAGAAGCACGACGCCTTCCGGGACTTCCCCATGGTCTCGGAGGAGAACGACAACCCCGCAGTCCCGTTGCTGTGGCGCCAGACGTCGACCTCGTTCGGCATCTTTCCCAACCTGGTGGTGCCGATGGACACCGGCGCCTTCACCTTCCTGTGCATGTGGCCCACCAGCGCCACCACCACCGACCTCGAGCTGCGCTGGTACGCGCCGGCGTGGGCCGGCGACGAGGTCCCCCAGGAGCACCTCGACCGCATGACCCTCTTCGAGACGGTGATGGCGCAGGACAAGGCCAACATGGCCCCCATCCAGGCCTCGATCTCCTCTCCCGGGGCCCGGCCGTTCCAGATCGGCTGGCACGAGCGGCTCATCCACCACTTCGAGCGGGCCGTCGACCTTGCCATCGGCCCCGATGACCTCCCGCCCGACACCGCCGTGTCCGACGCGCTCGACGGCTACGTCGAGCGCGCCTGACATCCTCACCTCTTCGCCCGCCTCGACCTCAAGGAGCCCATGGTGCAGAGATCGACAGGAGCGATCCGATGGATGTTGGCGGTGGCGTTCACCCCCGCCCTCGTCGCGTCGAGCTGCTCATCGAACGAAACCGAAGCGTCTCCTGCTGCAGCGGGCCCACCGACCTCGAACGAGGCCACCGATCTGCCCGACGGGGCCGAGGATCTGGTCGGGCGGTACGCCCACTACGACGTGGTCGCCTACCAGGACGCCACGATGAAGACCCTGATCATGAGCACCGGGTTCTCCGACCTTGAGCTGCGCGATGGGCAGATCTGGAACGTCCAGCGCTTCTGTCACGCGGACGTGGGCAGCGACCAGAACCTCGAGATCACGATCTCCGACGCGGCCACCAGAGCGATCGTGCCCGTCGACACGCCGGTCGAGGTGACCGAGGTCGACGGGAAGCTGCACGTCGTCCGGCCCGCCACCCCCACGGCCATCGGCATCAAGATCGAGGATCCCGCCACCGAGGCCCTGCCGACCGACCCCAACGACCCTCGGATCTTCGATGCGGACGGTGATGGCAATCCAGGGGTGACCTCTTCGGTGAAGGTCAGCGACGCCCTGCACGGCGACATCTACCTGGCCCGCCGCGAGATCTTCGCCTACGACCTCACTCAGGAGAGCCCGGACCGCCTCGTCGGGTCCATCACCGACCGGTCAGAGCAGCTGATCCTTGGCGCCAGCAACCCCGCGTTCCTCACGACCGCGCAGTGGAAGCAGATCGACGACCCGGCGCGGAACCCCGTGATCTGGAGGCGTGTCGATGCCGACTGGGATTGTGCCCGGCTCGCCGCCGAGCGCGACACGATCTTCCCACCCCTGCCCCACGTCGACTGGTGATCCTGCACGCGCCGCGGACCACGAGTGGTGGAGCCGCGGTGGTCCTGGCCCTGGTTCTGACCGCCGCAGCCTGCGCGGGCGACCGAGCGGACGGGATGCCAACGACGTCGGCCCCGGCCTCGACGACCGCCCCCGCAGTGGCGAGTGTCGCCTGTGGCGAGGGCGGACCCCAGTCGCCCGTCGAGCGGATCGACGTCACAGTGGACGGCACCCCTCGAACGGCACAGGTGCATCTGCCTTCGAACCCGGTTGGGTCCGATCCGCGCCCGGTGGTCTTGTCGTTCCACGGTGTCAACGGGAACGCCACCCTCCAACAGGCGACCGACGGCCTCACCGACAAGGCAGACGAGGAGGGCTTCGTGGCCGTCTACCCAGAGGGACTCCTCGTCGGCTTGAACGACCAGGTCACCGGCACCACCGGGTGGGACCCGGACGGAAGCGAGGTGGACGAGCCGGCGTTCGTCGCCGCGCTGCTCGACAAGCTGGGAGCCGAGGCGTGCATCGACGCGTCACGGGTCTACGCCACGGGGTTCTCGGCCGGGGGCTACCTCGCCCTGGTCATCGGGTGCGCCCTCCCCGAGCGCATCGCCGCGGTCGCGGCCGTGTCCGGTGCGTACCAGTCCACCTCATGCTCGTCGGGCCGACGAATGCCGACCCTGGCGTTCCACGGACTCGAGGACATCGTCACACCCTTCGACGGCCGCAGCACCGAGCAGGCCGGAACCTTCGTCCCCGTGCTCGAGGCGCTGGGAGCCCAGGCGTCCCGCAACGGTTGCACCGGCGGACCAGACGCTCAGGAGGTGACGGCAACGGTGCAGTCGATCACCTGGACGGGATGTGCGGCCCCGACCGTGCTCTACCGCCTGCGAGACCATGGTCACGCCTGGCCCGGGCACCCGCTGCCGTTCACAAGAGACCTACTGACGAGCGTCCTCGCAGGGAGTGCAACGCAGCCTCCGGACCCACTCACGATTGCAATCGGTCAGACGCCCGACGCGATGGCGCAGAACGTCCTGCTCACCAACGTCGACATCGACGCCACCGACATCATCTGGGACTTCTTCTCCACCGACCACTGCGTCGGCGCCCCCGGAGGTGAACGCTGTTAACCTCGGGCGCGCACGAGATCGGCACGCCAAGGCAGCCGCACAGGAGCACGCATGAACGCACCAACCACCCTCACCGGACACGTCACCAACCAGGAGCATCAGCCCGACCTCGAGGGCAACCTGTTCCCCGTCAACGACGAGGTGGAAGTCGCGTCACTGGAGATCACGGGCCAGCTCCCCGGAGCGCTCCGCGGCTCGTTCGTCCGCAACGGGCCGAACCCGCTGTTCGAACCCGTCGGCCGCTACCACATGTTCGACGGCGACGGCATGCTGCACGGGGTCACCTTCGAGGGCGGCCGAGCTTCCTACCGCAATCGGTGGATCCGCTCGCGTGGGCTGTGTGCCGAGGCCAACCTCGGGCGGGCTGTCTATTCGGGGCTCAGCGAGGTGATGAACTTCCCTGAACCGTCATTGGTTGGCGATGCAGGGCCGGTGAAGAACCCAGCCAACACCCACATCATCCGCCACGCCGGAAGGTACCTGGCCCTGTGGGAGGGAGGGCTGCCGACCGAGGTCACTGCGGCGCTCGACACCGTGGGCGAGTACGACTTCGACGGCATGCTCACGGGGGCGATGACGGCGCATCCTCGCCTGGACCCACGCACCGGCGAGATGTTCTTCTTCGGCTACTCGGTGTTCGAGCCCGTCATTCGCTACTACGTCGTCGACGCGCACGGGGCCCTCGTGCACAGCGTGACGATCGACGTACCGGCCCCGGTGATGATGCACGACTTCGTCATCACCGAACAGCACGCGGTGTTCCTCGACTCACCCATCGTCTTCGACATCGCCAACCTGGGGAAGGGTCCGATGGTGCAGTGGCGCCCGGAGAACGGCACCCGGATCGGCGTCTTGCCGCGGCGCGGCACGGCCGACGAGGTGCGCTGGTTCGAGATCGATCCCGGGCATGTGCAGCACTTCTGGAACGGCTGGGTGGACGGAGACCGCATCGAGTTCTCCGGTACCCGGTTCGAGCACCCCGACTTCGGAATCGACGCCTCGGCCGCGCTCGATGAGTCGACCGTCGACAACACCCCGCCCTATCCCGCCCGCTTCTGGGTAGACCTCAGCGCCGACAAGGCCGGATGGGATCAAACCGACGACCTCGGCGGCGACTTCGCCCGGTTCAACGACGACTTGGACGGCCTGCGCTCCCGCTATCACTACATGTCAGCCACGGTCGCCCCACAGCGTCGGCTGGGGGACTTCGACAGCATCGTGAGATACGACGACGCCACGGGGGAGCGTCAGATCTGGAGCGCTGGGCCGACCGGCCACGTCGGCGAGAGCGTGTTCGCACCCGATCCGCAAGGCCGCGCCGAGGACGATGGCTGGCTGATCAACGCCGTCTACGACTCAGCCACCGACCGAACCGACATCTGTCTGCTGGATGCCCACGACGTGACGACCGGTCCTGTCGCCCGGGTGCACCTGACCCGACGCATGCCCTTCGGATTCCACGCCAACTGGTTCGCCGCCGACTGAGCCGGGCCTGTCGGCGGGTTCAGAAGAGGCCGTCGCACTCCGCAGCCACGTCACGGATGACGCCGTGGAGCTCGGCGGGGACGCTGGCCATCAGATCGTCGGTCAGCTCGTCCGAGAATCGCAGACGCTCCGCATCGACGAGGTGGTGATAGGCGGGCATCCAGGCCGAGTGCAGGACCAGCGGGACGCACTCCCGGTTCGTGCCCTTCAGCACGGCGATGGGACCGTTGCCCACGGCGGCGGCGTCGAAGAGCTCGACGCGGAAGCCGTCGTCAGACATGACCGGCTGGATCACGTAGCCGTCATGGCCGCCCGGCTCCCCGCCCGCGTAGGCGCTCTGGGAGCTCCTCGTGCCGCAGTTGCGCGGAGCGAAGGTCGGCGAGGTGATGTGATCGCCCAGGTTCGGGTACTCCCACTTGGCCTTCAGCTCCATCGAACCCCGCTCGAAGGTGGCGAGGGCCCCTGGGGTCGCTTCGCGGAGCTGGTCGAGGTCGATGCGGTCGGTGTAGAGCGTCGCGGCCCGCTGGGAGATGTTGCCCGGGCGGCAGCCCTGGTAGCTGACGTGGTGCAGCGTGGGCTTGGTCAGACCCTCGGTCGACCAGTCCATGGCCGAGAGCTGCAGGTTGAACGTCCAGTCCTCGCGGTAGATCCCCCGCTCGATGGCCTTGCCGGACTCGGGGTCGAGAAGGACCTCGACGATCGTCTCGGGAGCCATCGCCATGTTGTAGAGGCCCACCGACGCCGGGTCGATGGGGTTGCCGTTGACGTCGAGGTCGTCGGGCTTCAGGTAGAAGGCAAGGTCCATCAGGTCCATGCCCTCCCACACCACGGAGATCCCGTCGGCGTCCTCCCACCGGGCGTAGAAGTGACCGGCGGGGGGTGCCATGGTGAGCGTGATCGGGGTCACGGGCGTGCCGGTGGCGAGGCCCTCGAGCTGGTCCTTGCGGATCAGCCACACAGGCACCTCGCTGTCGATGGTCAGCTCGCGCGCACCACCGGCCATCTCCGCGGGGTCCGGCTTGAAGTTGCCGGAGTCGGCGAGGATCAACCAGTCGCGGGTCTGGCTCACGGTGTGGGTGGAGCCCCCGAAGACGATCCCGTCGAGTGGCCAGAAGCGCACTTGGGTGCCGTCGGCGGGGTCGTAGCGCACCACGGCCGGTCGCAGACCGATGCTCGGCTCCATCACGAAGTCGAGCTTGACGGACCAGAGGCAGTCCCGCTCGGGGTCGACGACCGGATGCGCCGACGACAAGAGGAACGGCATGATCCCGGGCATGTCGAGCGAGCTCCCGCCCCAGCTGTCGCGGTGGCCGACCTCGGCGACGAACTCGAGGGTCTCGGGGTGCAGCTCGATCGGTCGACCGGCATCCCAGGTCGTGTAGAGGCGTCCCCCCCACGGCAGGGGCGCGGTGTTCGAGGCGTTCGACGCGCCGAGCACGGACTGGTACCCCGTTCCGCTCGTGGCGAACTGCTTGGGCAGGCGGTCCCAGAGCCGCTTGCCCGGCGACTGGATGGAGCGTGACTGCCAGGCGAAGCGCCCGGGACCGGCGCCCCGCGTTCCCTGTTCGAGCGACAGGCGGCAGATCGCGCCCCAATCGAAGATGCCGTACTCCATGGAGGTGCAGTGCTGGGGGCTCGAGAGCACCATCTCGCCGCTGATGTCGGTAGGCCAGGTTCCCTCGACGACCTCGAGCTCGAAGTCGGCATGACGAGCGGTCGTCAGGCTGCGTGGTGTCGACATGAGTTGCCTCCCTCATTGCAGCCCACGTTTCGAGCCACGGGGTTAACGGTGTTCACCACACTACCTGACGACGTCTGGGGGGCGTACGGTGCGGTCGTGTTCCGCCACGTCGCGCTGTTTCGGTGGGCCTCGGGGACAACCGATGCCCAGAAGGACGCCATCGCCCGTCGGCTCGGCGACCTGCCGGATGCCATCCCCACCATCCGTGCGTACCGGTTCGGTCCCGACGCCCGGGTCAACGACGGGAGCTTCGACTTCGCCGTCGTCGCGGACTTCGACGACGCGGCGGCGTACGTGGCCTACCGCGACCACCCCGCGCACCAGGCCATCATCGCCGAGTGCATCGCCCCGATCGTGGCCGAGCGAGCCGCCGTGCAGTACGAAGCCGACGACTGATCCGCGCGGCACCTCCTCGAGGTCGCGGCGCGGTCGTCGAACGGGCGGACGGGCGACGGTGGCCGGCCCTTCCGGTCACGCCGCTCGGCGCTGGCTTCCGGACCGGGCGAGGACGGTGACGGGGAGGTCCTGGCGCTCGGCCCACTTCGGCGACAGATAGTGCTGCCATCGCGCGTCGTGGCCGATGGTGGTGCGCAGGAACGACAGCACGTACTGCACGGTCAGTGCGTGAGCCTGGGCGATGGGGATCAACGCCGGGGAGCAGCCTTCCTCGGCCGCGGCCACGAGGAAGGCCAGGAGGGCTGGCGGAAGTCCGGCGTCCTGCAGCGCAGCGAGCAGATCACAGACGTTGGTGAAGGAGTTGTGCCCGGCCCGGTCCAGGTCAACCCGCCATGCCGGTGACGCAGAGATCTTGGCCCAGGGCCGCTCGGCAGCGGCGGCGAGCGGCACCGTCTCGTCCGCCTTGCCGGCCAGCAGCAGGGTGGGGACGT
>DAIQBC010000011.1:0-18973 GCA_036781345.1 Acidimicrobiales bacterium
CTGCAGAGCCAGGTGTGCGCGACCATGAACACGCTCTTCGTCGTCCCGGTCGACCGGCTGGCCGCTTCGGAGGGTGTGCTGGGGCTGCGGCAGATCGCTCTGGGCGGGGCCGGGCGGTTCCACGGCGGCGGCTACGGCCGGGTGGCGGAAGCCTGTGCGGAGCACGTGGTCGACCAGGGGGGCGAGGTCCGTCTGAGCGAGCGCGTGCGCCGAGTCCTGGTGGAGGACGGTCGAGCCGTCGGGGTCGAGACCGCCAACGGCCCGATCACCGCTCGAGCCGTCGTCTCCAACGCCGGGATCCAGCCCACGGTCCTCCGCCTGACCGGCGAGGAGCACTTCCCGGCGGACTACGTCGAACGAGTGGGCGATCTCGAACCGAGCTGGGCGATCGCCGGCATCCGCTACGTGTTCGATGCTGAGGTGTTCGACGCCGCACTGATCCCCATCTACTCCGATCAGAGCTGGCTGGACGACGCCCGGTTCAAGGCGATGGAGGTCGGGGAGTGGCCCGACGTCCCGCTCATCGCCGTCGACGTGGCGTCGCACTTCGACCCGGGCATGGTGCCGACCCCTGGGCACCAGGTGGCCAACATCCAGGTGTTCACCTCTCCCGATCCTCGCTCACCGATGGCCAAGGAGGCGGTCGCGCGGGCCGAGGTCGTGCTTGACGAGCTGTGGCCCGACCTGCGATCCCACGTGATCCGCATGGAGCCCTACGGACCGCGCCAGGTGTCCCTGATGACAAGAGACTCCACGGGTCCGGGCACGGGGGGAGAAGCCGTCGGGCTCGCGCAGGTGGTCGGGCAGGTCGGAACGCACAAGCCCGACCCCCGCACGCCGCTGTCAGGCCTGTACCTCGTCGGATGCGACGCCGGCGGCCGCGGTGCCGGCACGCACCAGGCGGTCGACTCCGGCTTCAACGTGGCGGCGATGGTCGATGCAGACCTCGGCTGAGCACGCGGCCGCTGCGGCGTCGTACCGTGCGCTTGTGGCTCGTCGCCGGGATGAAGGGAATGGAGCCTCATCGTGCACCTCGTGAACCAACCGCTGCGCATCGTGCTCACGGGCGGTCCCGGTGGGGGGAAGACGACCGCCGCCGACCTGTTCCGCCGGGAGATCGGCGACCAGGTCGTCGTGGTCCCCGAGTCGGCCACCACGCTGTTCGCCGGCGGGTTCCCCAGGGTGACCGACCCTGACGCCCGGCGCTCGGTGCAGCGGGCGATCTTCGAGGTGCAGCGCAGCCTCGAGGACATCCAGGCCGCCTCGTTCCCCGACCGCATCCTCCTCTGCGACCGAGGCACGATCGACGGGGCCGCGTACTGGCCCGACGGGTCGGCGGGCTACTTCGAGCGGATGGGCACCTCGCACGAGGCGGAGCTGGCCCGCTACGACGTCGTGCTCTTCTTCGAGACGGCCGTGGTCGGTGGGGTCGAGATCGAGGGCGGGAACCGCTACCGCACGGAGACCAACGAGGAGGCGCTCGACCTCGACCGCCGGCTGCGGGCCCTGTGGTCGCCGCATCCGAGCTTCCACCTCGTGCCGCACAACCCGTCCTTCCTACGCAAGATCACCGTCGGCCTGGCGGTGTTGGAGAGCGTCCTGGCGAGCCACACCGGAATGTCCTGACCTTCGAGCCCTCACGGGGTTGGTCGAACGACGGCACGCGGCATGATGTCGTCTGGTCGACGACCGGCTACTGAGGCGGAGGGGTTGCGATGGCACACGATCTGGTGATCCGGGGCGGAACGGTGGTCGACGGCACGGGAGCGGAGCGCTTCGCGGGCGACGTCGCCATCGACCATGGCCGGATCTCGGCGGTCGGCGGTCGTCTGGCCGGTGATCGCACGATCGACGCCGACGGCGCCATCGTTGCGCCCGGCTGGGTCGATGTGCACACGCACTACGACGGCCAGGCGACCTGGGACGACCAGCTCGATCCGTCCTTCAGCAACGGCGTCACCACGCTGGTGATGGGCAACTGCGGGGTGGGCTTCGCTCCGTGCCCGCCCGGCGAGCAAGCGACCTTGATCGAGCTCATGGAGGGGGTGGAGGACATCCCCGGCCCGGCTCTCCACGAAGGGGTGCCGTGGGGGGCCTGGGCGAGCTTCCCGGAGTACCTCGACTTCCTCGACTCCCGCCGTTACGCGCTCGACATCGCCGCCCAGCTCGCTCATGGCGCCTTGCGATTCCAGGTGATGCGAGACCGCGGCGTGCGCAACGAGGACGCCACCCCCGACGACATCGCCGAGATGCGCCGCCTCGTGGGCGAGGCGATCACCGCCGGGGCGGTGGGCTTCTCCACGTCGCGCACGATCTTCCACCGGTCGATCACCGGTGAAGCGGTGCCGGGCACCTACGCCAGCGACGTCGAGCTGACCGAGCTGGCGCACGGGATGGCGGACGGTGGGGGAGGCGTGTTCGAGGCCATCACGTCGTCGTCGATCGGCACCATGGAGATGCTCGGTGGGGAGCGCTTCGACCAAGATCACGAGCTGCGCCTGCTTGCCGCGATCTCCACGGCCACCGGTCAGAAGATCACCTTCACGACCGTGCAGCACCGAGATGATCCCGACGCCTGGCGGCGGGTGCTCGACTACGCCGTCGAGGTCAACGTCGCCAGAGCGCAGCTCTATCCCCAGGTCGCCTCCCGACCGATCGGGATCCTCGGCGGCCTGGCCGGCTACCACCCCTTCATGCGGCGGCCCTCCTACCGAGCGCTGGCCCACCTCCCGCTTGCCGCGCAGGCCGAACGGATGCGGGACCCCGAGGTCAGGGCGCGCATGCTCGCCGAGCACGACCTCGCGCCTGACGACGCCGGATCGATGGAGATGTTCGCCGAGATCATGCAGGTGGCCGCTGACCTGCTGTTCGGACTCGACGACGTGGTCGACTACGAGCCGCGGCCCGACCGAGCGTTCGGCGCCATCGCCGCCGCACGCGGCGTGCCCGCCATCGAGGCGGTCTACGACTTCCTCGCGTCGAACGACGGCACCAACATCGTCAGCCTGCCCGCCACCGGCTACATGGACGGCGATCTCGAGGCCATTCGCGAGATGCTCATCCACCCCGCCACCGTCGTCGGCCTCGCGGACGCCGGCGCCCACGTGAAGCTCATCTGCGACGGATCGAGCCCGAGCACACAGCTCACGCTTTGGACCCGTGATCGGACGCGCGGCGAGACGATCCCGCTGGAGTTCATGGTCGAGCAGCAGACGCGCCGCACCGCTCGCCTGTACGGGTTCGACGACCGCGGCACCCTCGAGGTGGGCCGCCGGGCCGATCTCAACGTGATCGACCTCGAGCACCTCGCCGTGCGTCGCCCGGTCATGCGCGCCGACCTTCCGGCGGGCGGTCAGCGCTACCTGCAGCCGGTCTCGGGCTACGTAGCCACCGTGGTGGGCGGCGTGCAGACCAGATCAGACGATCGCGACACCGGCGAGCGGCCCGGGCGACTCGTCCGCGGCTCCGCCGGTGCGTGAGGGCTGCTGACCCCGGGCCGCTGACAGGCCGGTGAGTCCTCATGGTCGACCCCCGCGGGACCGACCGACCCAGAACCGCTGGAAGATCACGGCGCTGCTGGCCGCGGCGGCCAGCGGGTGTCCCGCGGTCGGCGTCCCTCCCCAGGCGTTGGGCCAGTCGCGCCGCCACCACAGGGTGGCCGCGGCGACCCAGGCGACAGAGGACACGGCCGTGGCGGCGAAGGCCCGCTGTCTCCACGGTCCGGCCGCGGCCGCCGCCGCGACGGCGAGATCGACGGGCAGGTAGGCGGGGAGCGTGGCGAGGCACTGGCCGACGCTGCAGCCCACCCCCTTGCCGCCCCGGAGCTGCTTGGTGACGGGATAGCAGTGCCCCACCACCGACGCGACTGCGGCGACGTGCTGGCCGGTGTCGTCGGCGAGGCGGCGCCCAAGGCGGGCCGCGGCCGCGCCCTTGGCGATGTCAGCGGCCATGACCGCGTACCCCCAGCGGGGCCCGAGGACGGCCGCGGCGTTGGCCCCACCCGGGTTCCCGGAACCGTGCTGGCGCAGATCGACCTTCCCGCCGCTGGCCAGGCGCGCCGCGATGTCGGCGGAGGGGACGAGCCCGGCGGCGTAGCCGGTGGCGACCGCCGCGGTGACCTGGGCCCATCGTCTCGAGGTCATGCCGATGGCCCTGTGCGCTCGAGCACGATGCGGCGCAGCGGCACCGTGAGCGCGCCCTCGACGCTTGCGATCAGCACTCGCCGGCCGGCGATGAGGCGTCGAGGTTCCACTCCGGGCAGGTACAGCGACGCGAGCAGCTCGTCGGCGTCGGCGTCGGTGCGGAGGGGGAGGGCGAACGCGAGCCGCTCGTCGTGGGCGACCGCCAGACCGAGGGCGGCGGTGGCCTGCCGCAGTGCGGTGGAGCGCAAGGCGGTGTCGTTCGGGTAGTGGAGCCGTTGGCGGAGGGCGACCTGGAGGCGCCCGTAGATCAGCGCGTGACGCCACGGCAGTGGCCCGCCAGCGGGGACGAGGAAGACGGCCCTCCCGCCGACGCGCAGGACTCGGGCCACCTCGGCCAGCACGTCGACGACCGGGGTGATGATCTGCAGGGCCATCGAGCACACCGCCGCGTCGAGAGCTTCGGTGCGGAGAGGCAGGCAGGTCGCGGAGGCCAGCACCAGCGGACCCCGCCCGCGATCCTGTGCGGCGGCCAGCTCAGCGGCGGAGGTGTCGGTGCCGATCCAGCCGCCCAGCCGGTCGGCCATGGGTCCGCTCCCGCACGCGAGGTCCAGGAATGGTCTGCTCTGGTCGGCGAGGGGCTGCGCGCACCACTGGTACGGGTCGAGCCCGTCCGCAAGGCAGCGGGTGAGGATGCGCTCGGTGATGCCGGGGCGCTCGGCGTGGAAGCGCTGCAGGTAGGCGGGCCAGGACGGGTCCTGAGTCGGGTGGGAGGAGGTCATGAAGATCCGGGGATGGCGGGGCACCAGCATGACCGCTCGAGCGAGCCACGCGGGTGCCTAGGGTCCCTCCCCATGAACGGCCGCACGGACGACCTCGATCTGCTTGTGATCGGTGGCGGTGCGGGCGGGATCTCCGCCGCCCAGGCTGCGGCCCGGCGGGGGGCGTCGGTGCTGATCGTGCAGGACGGTCCGATCGGTGGTGACTGCACGTTCACCGGCTGCGTGCCATCGAAGGCGCTGCTGGCGGCCGCCGCCAGCGGTGTCAGCTTCGACGAGGCCATGACGCGGGTCCGCCATGCGATCCAGGTCATCGCCGGTCGCGAGGACGACGACGCCATGGCTGCCCAGGGCATCACCGTCCGTCACGGCCGAGCGACCTTCACCGCCCCCGGCGTGGTCGAGGTCGACGGCCTCACGATCCGCGCCGATCGCACCATCGTTGCCACCGGTGCCGCACCTGCGGTCCCCCCGATCGACGGCCTCGACACGATCGACATCCTCACCAACGAGACGCTCTTCGACCTCGAACGTCAGCCGGCGTCGATGGCCGTCCTCGGGGGCGGTGCGATCGGTGCGGAGATGGCGCAGGCCTTCGCTCGCCTCGGCACCCGGATCACCATGATCGAGGCCGAGGACCGTGTGCTGCCGCGTGAGGAGCCGGAGGCGTCAGCGGTCATCGCTCGGGCTCTCGAGGCCGACGGTGTCCAGCTTCGCCTCGGCGCCCGGCTCGACAGGGTCGAGCGCTCGGGCGCTGGAGCGCTCCTGCACCTCTCCCCCGGAGCGCCGGCGGAGGTGGAACGGGTGCTGGTGGCGATCGGTCGCCGACCGACCAGCCGGGGCTTCGGCCTCGAGGAGATCGGCGTAACGCTCGACGAGCACGGGTTCGTGCGCACCGACGACACCATGCGCACCTCCGTGCCAGGCCTCTGGGCGGTCGGTGACGTCACCGGTCGTCTCCAGTTCACCCACGCGGCCGCCCGGATGGGCCTGATCGCAGCTGACAATGCCCTGTCCCGGGGGGCCCGAGTCCGCCCGAAGCGGTTCGACACCGCGGCGGTTCCGTGGGTGACCTTCACCGACCCTGAGGTGGCCCACGTCGGCATGAGCGAGGTGGAGGCCGCCGACCACGGAGGTCGTGTGGCCACGGTGCCCTTCGACGCCTTCGACCGGGCCATCGCTGCCGGGCGCACGGACGGGTACGCCACGCTCATCGCCGGGCCGCGGCGGGTGCTGGGCAACGCGGGCGGCGGTCGGCTGCTCGGCGCGACCATCGTGGGCCCCAGCGCCGGTGAGCTCGTGCACGAGGTGGCGCTCGCGATCCAGGCCGGGATGTTCGCCGGGCGCCTGGCCCAGACCGTCCACGCATACCCCTCGTGGTCGGTGGCTCTGCAGATGGCGGCTGCCCAGCTCTTCTTCGACGTCGACGGCCGCGGCCACCGCCCCGCCCGTCGCTGACGGGAGGGCTGCTCAGGTCTGTCGCGCCGCCGCCCGCGCAGCGGTGAGGTCGACCCCGGCCCGGCCGACGAGATAGCAGGCGATGGGGGCCGCGATCCGCTCGGAACCATGAGCGGCAACCCCGGCTAGGTCGAGCAGCGCCTCGACGGCGTCATCGTCGGGTGGCTCGACCCCGATCTGAGCCGCGAACGCATCGATCCACTCTCGACCTGTGACCTGATCGGCCATCTGCCCTCTTCCCACTTGCTGCTGCCGCGAGGTCCGCGCACCGTAGCGCCTGAAGACCACGGTGGTCGCCGGTTCGGGCGACGATCGATGCATCGTGAAGCGGCTGCAGCCGCGAGGATTGGGGATCGCTCCTCCGTCCTCGTCCGTGAGCGCCGGCCCCCACGATGTCCGACCCTCAGGCGCCGAGGCAGCGTGGAGCATGGCCGCGCTTCTCCTCGCAACCGGCTCGACCACCCTGTGGATCGCGACGAGAGAGCACGTCAGCCCGTCGCTCCAGCTGCTTCTGCTGGTGCCCGCGCTGGTGGGATGGATCTGGACGTTTGACCGTGCCATCCGGCGCCTGAGTGTGCCTCGGCGGGCGGTGCTGATGGCCAGCGGACTCGTGCTGCTCACCTCGGTGGCGACTCCACCGAGCGGCTCACAGGACGTGTGGGCCTACGTCATGTACGGGCGTCTCGTCGCGGTCCACCACGTCAGCCCGTACCGGGTGAGCCCCAGCGAGGTCCCACAGGATCCACTCCTCAGGCGGATGGCGTCTGGCTGGCAGGACACCCACTCGGTCTACGGACCGGTCTTCACCGGGATCTCGGCGGCGGGTGCGGTGGTGAGTGGCGACTCACCACGGCGCAACCGCCTCTTCCACCAAGGCCTGGCCGCTCTGACGGTGCTCGGCCTCCTGCTCGTCCTCAGGCGCCGGTCTGATGACGTTGCCTCGATCGTCCTGCTCGGGCTGAGCCCGCCGGTGGCGGCGGTCGTGAACACCGGTCACAACGACCTCCTGGTGGGGGCACTCGTGCTCGGGGGGGTGCTGGCCCTAGCGAGGCGGCGACCGGTGCTGGCCGGGCTCGTCGTGGCCCTGGCCGCGCTGGTGAAGGTCGTCGCCGTGCTTCCCGCCCTCGCGCTGGGCGTGTGGGCCTGGCGGTGGTGCGGGCGCCGGGCCGCGATCTCCTTTGGCGCCGCGTTCGGGTCAGTCACCATCGCGGCCTACGCGACGGTTGGGGGGATGACGGCGATCCACCCCCTCCTCGAAGCGGACCACGTGATCAGCCGAGGCTCCACCTGGTCGAGCCCGATGCGCGACGTCACCCGCCTGTTTCGCCACTGGGACGGTGACGCCTCTGTGCCCGAGGTGCGGCAGGTCCTCTACGCATTGGCCCCAGTGATGCTGATGCTGGTGCTGGTGCTGAGCCTCTGGTTGACTCGTCGGGCCTCGCCGGTGACGGCCGCGACAGCGGCGTCACTGTCGTTCCTCGTGGTGTGGCCGTATGTGCTCCCCTGGTACGCGATGTGGGCCCTGGTGACCGCCGCCGCTGATCCGCGGCGCTGGCCCGCTCGCGCCGCCATCGCGCTGAGCTCAGCGCTCGGGCTGGCCTACGTGGACCCGCCGGGGAGCACGCCCAGTACCCATGTTCTGAGCCTGTTATCCCGGGGCGCGCCCGTGGTGGCTCTGCTGGTCTGGGCACTTCTGGGGGTGCGGAGCAGGGGTGGAGATACCGTTCTGTCCCGATGACCGAGGTGACGCCGAACCCACCCGCGGCGCCCTCGACGGCGCACCCCGCCCAGCTGGCGGGGTTCAACGGGTTGCGGGCCATCGCCGCGATCGGCGTGCTCCTCTACCACTCGCTGTGGCGAACGCCGGCGCTGCGGCCGATCGGGCGGGTGCTCGGCCACTGCGACATCGGCGTGGAGATCTTCTTCGTGATGTCGGGGTTCCTCGTCGCCCGGCCTGTGGTGCGGCACGCGGTGTCGGGGGGCAAGCCGGTTGCCTTCGGGGACTTCTGGCGCAAGCGCATCGCCCGCATCTGGCCGGCATACCTGGTGGCGCTGGCCGGAGCCCTGGTGGTCGGCATCGGTGAGATCGACGGGCTCGACGGCTGGATCAAGCACGGCCTGCTCATCCAGACCGAGTTCGCCGATCGCGGGGGTACGGGTCTGCGGGTGTCGTGGACGCTCGTGGTCGAGGTGGCCTTCTACATCGTCCTCCTGCCGCTGGGGGCGCTGGTCGCCAAGGCCGGTCCACGGTCCCATGCTGCGTGGGTTGCCTTGTGCCTGGGGCTGACGGCCATCGGCTCGGTGGCCCTCGTCGTCACGTCGACCGGACCGACCGCGCCGCCGTGGCGGGTCCTCCCGCCGTACCTGCCGTCGTTCGCGGCCGGGATGCTGCTGGCCGGCGCCGAGGTGGCGCCGGGCCCAGACACCTGGTTCGAGCCGATCCTCGCGGGGGTGCGACGGCTGGCGGCCCGGCCCTCGCTGTGCTTCGGGCTGGCGGCCGGAACCTTCGCCGCCATGGTCGTGCTCATGCCGGCGAGCGCCTCAGCGCCCGCGTTCGGCCCCGGCTGGGATCGGGCCGTGCAGTCCTTCGTGCAGGTCCTCGTGGCCTTCCTCGCCCTCGCCCCACTGGCGCTGAAGACCACCAGCGCCCGGTGGCTCGAGCATCGGGTGCTGGTGGCGATCGGGGTGGCGTCGTTCGGCTTCTACCTGTGGCACGTGCAGGTGCTGCGGCTCGTGCGTCCGATGCTCCAGAGCTCAGACGGGGTCGCCTACGCCGGCGTGCTCGTCGCCATCGTCGGGGCGTACCTCGCGGGGGAGGCCAGCCGCCGATTGATCGAGGAGCCCGCCCGCAGGCTCCTCACCCAGCCCCTCCGGCATCGAGCCCGACCTCCGGACCGCGCTTAGCCGGCCGCCGGTGATCCCGGCCAGGCCGGGTAGTCCGGGGGGGCGTCGGGCCGCTCGGTGTAGATGGCCACGGCCCCCTCCTTCTCGAACCACGGGATGGGTTCGGTCGGCCAGTCACCCGGCAGATACCGGCGGCCGCCATCGACGTACATCAACATGCCGGTGCCCTCCGTGCCGGTCTCGTCCTTTCCGGTCATGGTGGGGTCCCACCAGATGGTGGTGGCGTCGTCGGAGGAGTTGTAGTCGGTGGCTGGCCACACACCGTCGCCCCAGGAGTCGCGCCCGCTGGTGATGCCGGGTTCCCCTCGCGGGGCGCGGAACATGCCCTGCCGGAACGTCTCGGGCGTGAGGTTCGGGCCGGCCAGGTAGATGCCGAGAGCCAGTCGCTGCGGACCAGGCGACCACAAGCCCTGGTTGTTCACGGACGGAGGGGTGCCGTAGTACCAGTCGTAGACGCGATAGGAGTCGCTGATCTCGCGAGCGCCGCGAGCCGAGGTGAGCCCGAGGCCGATGGCATGCGACCACTGTTGCTGGTCATAGGTGCGCCCGAAGAACGTGGTGTCGGCCAGCACGCTCGGACCGATGATCCACTCAGGGAAGTAGTTCTGGGCAGTGGCCTCCTTGGTGATGTTGGCTGGAAGGAACGGGTCGGTGCTCAGGATGATGGTGGTGACGCCGGCGTCCTTCATGCGAGCGATGGCCGTGGTGCCGATGTCAGTGCCTTGAGCGAGATCGAAGAGGTAGGTGAACCGGGTGGCGATCTCGCCGCCGTACTCCTCCGCCAGCGCCTGCTCGAACGCGTCGTTGCGTGCCTTGTACTCGTCGGTCTCGGTCTCGGCCTGGATCCAGCCGAAGACGCGCTCCTTGGTATGCAGGGCCTCGTCACCCGCGAACGTGGCGGGCTTGCCGACGAGCTGCTTGCCGATCATCTCGAGCAGATGGCTGTCGGCCTGCTCCGGTGTGAGGCCGGAGGGCCAGAGGTAGGGCGCCCCGGCGGCCACCTTGTCCGCTGACTCGGCCGTTGCGCACCCGATGCACACGATGCGCGCGGCGATGATCTCCTGGTACCACACCGCGGTCGTGGGGCCGCCGATCACCGCGAACGGCTTCAGGTCGATGGCCCGGAGCGCATCGGCCTGGGCCGCGGTGGCGTCGCTGGGGAGACCGCTCGCCTTGAGCGTCTCGACACGAACCGTCCGACCGTAGGTCTCCACGACATCGCTGAAGAGCTTGACGTAGTCGACGCCCGTCTGGCTGATGGCATCGGGGTCGGTGTCGGCGCCGGCCTTGTCACTCACCGCCTGCTGCAAGGGGTCGGGTTCACCCTGGTAGAGGACCACCAGGATCTCGTCGGCCGTGACGCCCTGCGTGGTCGCACCACCGTTGTCTTGCGTCGGGTCCCACGGCTCGACACACGGCGGAGCGCCGGCGATCGGGATCTTCAACGTCCCCAGGTCGGTGTCGCACGTGTCGCCCCAGTTGATGTCAGCGGCGGTGCCGTCGGCCACGGCCTCCGCGTAGGTCTTGGGGAGCCCGCTGCTGTCGCCGGCCGTGGTCGTGGTCTTGCCGCCTGAGCCTGGCTTGTCGTCGTTTCCGCCGGCAAAGGCGATGACTCCGCCGACGACCGCCAAGACCACGACGATCGGGCCGTAGCGCTTCGCCAGCCTCCCCGCGTTGCCGCCGCTTCCCCCGCTGTCAGGTGTTGCCATGGATCCCCCTCGTCATGGTCGCTCGGCACGTGAACCGCTGCGAGCGACGACCGCTTCCGATTCTCCCAGATACGACGACACGACGCTGGGGTCTCGAATGACATCGGCTGGGAGGCCGGTGGCGATCACCTGGCCGAGGTCGAGCGCGATCACGCGGTCAGCGATCGATGTGAGCAGCGGCACGTCGTGCTCGATGACCAGGAGGCTGGCTCCGGTCATGGCGCGGATGCGCAGGAGCAGCGGACCCAGCGCCTCGGCCTCGCGCTGGGCGATCCCAGAAGACGGCTCGTCGAGCAGGAGGATGCGAGGCTCGTGGGCCAGCACGCAGGCCAGGTCGACGACGCGCCGGCTCCCGGTGGACAGCTCGCGGACGTACTTGTCCCGGAAGGCCCCCAGCCCCAGCAGCTCGATCAGCTCCTCCGACCGGGCGGCCACCTTCGCCTCCGAGTCGACAACCGAGGGCAGGTGCAGCGCCGCCGCCAGGGGGTCGCGCACATCGACGCTCCGCTCGAGGGCCACCGCGATCGTCTCTGCCACCGTCAGGGCGGGGAACAGGCGCCCGTCTTGAAAGGAGCGCCCAAAGCCTCGCCGGGCTCGGGCGTCCGGGCCGAGCCCCATGATCGACACACCGTCGAGGCGTACGTCACCGGCCTCCGCGACCAGGAACCCGGACAGCACGTCGAACAGGGTCGTCTTGCCGGCCCCGTTCGGCCCCAGGAAGCCGAGCACCTCGCCGCTGCGAACATCGAACGTGACGTCTCTGAGCGCGGTGATGCCGCCGAAGCGCTTCGAGACGTCCTCGACGCTGAGGCGTACCTCGGCGGTGTCGCGGTCGGTTGTCGTTGCCGTCGAGTCGGGAGCCCGCTCGGCTACATGCAGGATCGCGGGCCCGCCGACGTCGAGCTCGACTGAGGTCGCCCCTTCGAGGAAGATCGAACGGAGCACGTCGGGTCGTTCGAGCAGCTCGCTGGTGGGGCCGTGGAACCGGATCTCGCCCTTCTCCATGAAGTAAGCGGTCTCTGCCACCGTCAGCGCCACGTTCACCGATTGCTCGACGAGGATCACCGTGGTGCCCTGCTCCTTCAGGGTCTGCATGGCCACGAGGAGCTCAGCTACGACACTGGGGGCGAGGCCCAGCGACAGCTCGTCGATCATGAGGAGACGCGGCTTGGAGAGAAGAGCCATGGCCAGCGTGAGCATCTGCTGCTGGCCACCGCTCAGGTTCGCGGCCGGGTCCTCTAGGCGGGGCCGCAGCGCGGGGAACATCACCAGCGTCCGCTCGACCGCGTCGGCCCGGCTGCGGTGGTCATGGTCGAGCCAGCCAGCCAGGCGCAGGTTCTCGGTGACGGTCAGAGATGGGAAGACCCCCTGGCCGCCTGGGACCATCACGATGCCGCGGGCGGCGATCTCGTGTGGCGGCGCGTAGGTGGCATCGCGGCCGTCGAACACGATCGCTCCGGCGTCGGCCGGGACGAGACCGGCGATGGCCTTGAGGAGGGTGGACTTGCCGGCGCCGTTGGTGCCGAGCAGCGCGACGATCTCGCCCTCGTCGACCTCCAAGTTCACGCCGAAGAGCACCTGCACTCCGTCGTAGCTGACATCGACGTTGCGCACCAGGAGCAGCTTCACCTCGCCCAGCGAGCGCTGGTGTCGGACTTCGGCTTGGGCGGCGGTGGAGGTCCACACCTTGTTGATGTCGGCCTTCACGAACAACGAGGCCGACGACAGGATGAAGGCGCCCACCAGGAACACCGGCACCATGATCAGCAGCCCCTGGCGGATCCCGTAGCGGTCGGCGATGCCCCCCACGATGTAGAGGACGATCAGCCCAGGGAGAATGAACAGCGACGCCATCGAGAACCCGAGCGACCGGACCTTGGGCGGGATCGCGAGCGACAGCGACGCGAAGATCCCGGGGCCGAGCAGCGCGGCGAGGCCGGAGATCAGGATGTTGGCGACGATGGCCACCGCCAAGACCGGCGCCAGCGCGAAGGCCACCCAGGCGCCCGCAATGCCCACACCCACGATCGACAGCAAGCGGAGCCCCAGCCCCGGGTCTCGCAACATCAGTCGCGAAGCCAGCGGGATGCCGAGTGCAATGCCCACGATCTGGGCGGGCTCCGCCACGGCGGCGACGAAGCCTCGCTGTGCCTCGGAGAGGTTGAAGATCTGCTCGTAGTAGAGCGAGGTGAGCGAGGAGAGCCCGATCACGGAGGCGGCGAGGAAGGGCAGGGAGAACCAGATCCGCCGCAGGGTGCGGACCTGCCAGAGGATGCGGACGGACTCGGCCCAGGAGGGCGGCTGCTCCTCGGTGGCGATGACCTCTTCGCTGGCCCCAGCCGCTCGCCGCTCGAAGTGGCCGCGCCCGGGCTCCTTCAGCCGAAGGCCGAGCACCACGAAGACGACGGTCGGGATGACGAACACGAAGAAGGGCACCCGCCATCCGAAGGCCTGAGCCAGCAGTCCACCGACCAGCGGCCCCACGAAGGCGCCGACAGCGTTGGCCATGCGGTGGAAGCCGAAGACGTCGGGCCGGACCTCGATCGGGTAGTAGTCGGAAAGCAGGGAGTTGTGGGTTGGTGTGACCACCGCTCGGCCCATCCCCGATCCCGAGCGGGCCAGGACCAGAAGCAGGATGGTGGTGGACAGGCCGGTGAAGAGGCCGAAGATGGCCCACACGGCGGCGCCGACGACGGCGATGCGGGCGCGGGGGAGCCGGTCGGCGTAGTACGCGAGCGGGACCTCGAGCAGCAGCCCGCCGAGCAGGGTCAGCGCGATCAGCGACAGGTAGCCCTGGTTGGTGAGCCCGAAGTGGTCGCGGATCTCCGGGCCGAGCACGCCGAACACCGTGCGATCGAGCTCGTCCACGGCGTTGAGGCCGAAGAGGATGATCAGCGGGTAAAGCGCGTAGCCGGCGCTGATGTCGTCGAAGTACCGGTGCGGGCCCCGCGGGCGCCGCACCGTTCGACCCCGGAGCTGGAACAGGGGCTTGCGGTCTCGGTCGACTGCCGCGGTGGTCTCGTCGTCCATCCCTACTGCCTCAGCTCCGCGACCTCGTCGAGCTCGGGCCGTTCGAGCGCGTCGGCGACCGCGGCCACCATGCTCGGCGTCGGCTGGAGCCCGTCGTCGCGGCGATCGGCCACGAGGCTCGGCACGAGGATGCCTCGCCGGCGGGCGAAGACCCGCAACGCACCATCGCGCGCCTCAGCCAGGCCGGCACCGAGGCCGCCCGGCAGGATGAGCAAGATGGCCAGGAGGCCGACGCCCGTGGCCAGGAATCGCCATTCGGGGAGCATGTAGTACTGCATCCCGAACACGTAGATCGCTCCCAGGATCGCTCCGGGCACCGAGGCCATGCCGCCGATCACGACGATGGCGAACACCCGCAGGCTCGCCTCCGCCGAGAACGGGTTGTTCCGGATGTCTTGGCTGATCATGTGCTGGTGGTGCACGAACAGCGCACCGGCTACCGCAGCAAGGAACCCCGAGATGGCGAACCCGGCCAGCATCGTCCGCAGGGCGTTGATGCCGTAGGCCTGGGCGGCTCGGGGGTTCTCTCGCAGCGCGATGAGCACGCGGCCGGTGCGACTGCGGCGGATCCCATAGGCCACCGCCACTGCCCCGGCCAGCACTGCCAAGGTGAGGAAGTAGAAGCTCATCTGCGAGCGGATCACGATGCGGCCGAACAGGACCGGATCGGTGGTGAACCGTCCGCGGGGGAGCCAGTCGAAGAACTCGGGGTTCAGCAGCCAGAAGAGCACGGCGGGCGCGAGCGCCAGGGTTGTCACCGCCAAGGTGAGGCCCCCGGCACGGGCCGCCGGTATGCCCACGAGGGCCGCCATCAGGGCTCCCGCCAAGCCAGCGCCCAGCAGGGCAAGGCCGAGGTCCCAGCCTGCGCTCTGCGTGATCCAGGCGCTCACCGCCCCACCGATGGCGGCAAAGGCCATCTGCCCCAGGCTCACGTGGCCCGCCCAGCCGGTGAGCATCACCAGCGAGACGGCGACGATGGCGATGATGCCCGTGACGGTGGCGATCAACAGCTTGCTGTCCGAGAGCCAGAAGGGAAGCGTCAGCACGAACACGAGGGCCCCGGCGAATGGCATGGCATTTGACCAACGCACGATGGGGATCGACCGGAGCTCGGTGGGGATCGGCCGCACCTCGCGAGCGGCCTGCCAGGACGAGACGGCCTGGTCGTCGACCCGGCTCCGGCCCGGGCGGCGCTCGAGCAGGAGACCGACGACGACGATCACGAACAGCACGGGGAACACGTAGAGATCGCGACCCGTATGGAACACGATCGACTGCTCGACGATGCCGAGCCCGAGGGCCGTGGCCGCGATGCGGGAGAAGTTGTCCATGCGTCCCAGGACGACTGCCGCGAGGGCTCGCACCAACACGGTGACCCCCAGCGCGCTTCCGATGGGGAAGCTCGACACTCCCGCCCGCAGGAACACGGTGGCAAACGCCAGCACCGTGGTGATGACCCAGACGATCGTTTGGATCCGACCCACCGGCACCCCGAGCATGGATGCCCGATCGGAGCGCTCCGCGGCGGCCCGCACCGCGATCCCCACGCGCGTGTAGCGAAGGAAGAGCGCCAGCGCGACGAGCGCCAACGGGACGACCGCGAACACCATCAGGGCGTTGTCGTTGAAGAACACGCCTCCGATCTCGACCTTCACGTCGAAGGGCGGATTGAGCTCAGGCCGGCCCAGGTTCTTGAAGCCGAACCAGCCCGGCATGAACAGTGTGAGCGCGGTCAGGAGCTGAGCGACGCCGATCGTGGCGACCGTGAGAACAAGGCGAGGAGACCGACAGAACCGGTTGATGAAGGTGCGCTCCACGATGAAGCCGAGGAGCACCGCGGCGACCAGCCCCACCCCGACGGCCACCGGGTACGGCAACCCGGTCATCCAGTCGGGCGCACCCCCCGGAGCGTCCTTCGCGAGCAGCAGGATGGCGAAGATGGCGGGAACTGCCCCGATGTCACCCTGCGCGAAGTTGACGATCCGGTTGGCCCGGTAGACCAGGGCCACCCCGACGGCAAACAAGGCGGTGAGCGACCCGATCAGCATCCCCTGCACCACGATGCCGAGCGTCGGGTCCCAGAACACCTCGCTGATGTCGGTCAGGACGATGGCGGGGATCGCCCAGGTGAGCCAACCGAAGCGAGCATCGCTGAGCCGATCGAACAGCAGCAGCCCCACCACGGCGGGGAGACAGAGGGCCTGCTCGGCCCGGTACCCGGGCTCGCCGATCAGCAGCCCCAGCGACGCGAGCGCGCCGACGAGGAGCGCGCCGGTGGGCAGCAGTGCCCGTGCCCGCCCCCCGGTGAGCCCGCTCAGCGCGTCGTCACCCCCGCTGCTCCTGCCCGCGATCAGCGGGGCCGGTGTGCAGCGTTCGTCGGCCGATGGAGGGGGGGATGAGCTGGTCGATGGGGTCGCGGGGCGACATGGCGAGAGAGACTGCCACATCCCCGAGGTCCTTTGTCTGCTGTCGACCCGGTCGACCGGGTGGTCAGGCGGGGAGGACGGTGAGCCCCGCGCGGCTGAGGCGGTCGTCGTAGCGGAGGTGGAGGTCGATGGCCACGCTCGTGACCGCGGCCCACAGGCACCAGAGGGAGATGAACCCCGTCCGGTCGGCCCACGCCAGCAGGACCACGATGCCGAGGTTGACAACGCCGAAGGCGCGGATGTGGCGATGGCTCGACGCCAGCAACGAACCACAGGTGGCGAGCACGTAGAGGGCGACAATGAACCCGCCCTGCCAGAGGTCGACCTGATAGGCGATGCGACGGCCGTCGATGCTCGCCTCGACCGGGCCCCGCACGACCGCATAGAGCAGGGTGAGCGAGACCGCTGCACCGATGGCCGTGAACGGGCGGATGCGTTGACGACTGGAGATCGGTTCGAGGGCACCGACCGCGATCGGGACGATCACGGGAAGGAGACCGAACGCGATGGCCAGGTACACCCACGCGGCCGGCTGCCACACCGTGTCCGGCGGTCGTTGCCCGAGGCCCCACCACACGCCCGCCTCGATGAGCTGGTGCACTGCAAAGATCACCGGGAGGGCGACCACCGCACGCTGTGCCCGGTGGTGCACGTGGCGCAACGAGTCGACAGCGATGGCCCCCACGACCACGCCCGCGACCAGGTCAGCCTCGACGGAGAAGCACATCCGCTACCGGCGTCCTTCGCCACGCCGTCCGTGGCACCCATCGCGGAGATATGTCATGGCCGACTCGGCGCCATCCGACTACCACCTTCCCCAACCCGTGCGGGGGATGGAGGCCGTGGCACGGCCGTCACCTCCGTAGATGCCGCCACCTTAGGGCACCAGGGACGTCCGGACGACGACCGCTCAACCGCGGGATGAGGGATACCTCTCCTTCGTCCTCGCCCAGGGTCCCCTCCATCGAATCAGGTCAGCGCGCTCTGGCCCAGGGTCCTTCGGCTCTTCCGCTGTGTGGCTCCTCGCGCCATTCCGCACGCGGCGATGGACCTTCGGCTCTGGCGCTCCCGAGCCCCGATGGCGGACGGTGGTGGTGACCGGCGCAGGCCGGTCGGGTCCTGGGAGGTGCGGCCGTGGACGTCCAGGTGGTGAGGCGGCGGTTGGAGGCGGAGCGAGAGCGGCTTCGGGAGGTACGGCACGGGCTCTCGGACGGCGCGGGCGCGGCGGAGCTGACCTCGCTGGACCAGCATCAGGCGGATCTGGCCACAGACGTGGTCGAGCGCGAGATCGAGCTCTCGCTCGTCGCTCGTGTTGACGCGGAGCTGGTCGAGGTGGCCGATGCGCTCGCTCGCCTGGAACGGGGAGCCTATGGAGCCTGCGAGACCTGCGGCGAGGTCATCTCCGACGACCGGCTCGGGGCTGTGCCGGCCACCCGCTTCTGCGTGGACCACGAATCGATGTTCGAGAGCGACCAGGTGACCGCCTTCCTCCCCGCCGGGAAATACCCGGACGGGGCGGCCTTCGCCGACGATGTCGCGGCGCGGGAGGCGGTGCAGCACCTCGATCTGCTTCCCGACGACGATGAGCTCGAAGGTCAGCTCGAGCTCGGCCCCGAGGAGAGCGCCATGCACCTCACTGGGTCGGCCGCGCCGACCCAGCGAGCCGCTGCGACCGAGCGGCTGCTCGACGCCGAGGCGCGAGAGGCCGAGGAACGCGACGGCGAGCGGATGGACCAGGCGCGACAGGCTGCGGAGCATCGGGCCGAGGCCGAGGCGGTCGAGCTCCAAGAGGAGGAGCTCGACGCCCGCTAGGTGGACCCGGTCGCGCGCTGCGCCGCCGCCCGGATCGAGGGCGCGCCGGGTCGATCAGGTGCCAGGATCCATGACGTGGACGATGGCGAAGAGATCCGGGGGCTCCTCCATCGGTACTGCGAGCGCGTCGACGCGGGCGACTGGGCCGGCGTCGGGGCTCTGTTCGCCGATGGCGCGCTGGCTGACGAGCACGGTACGGAGCTGGCCCGGGGCTCCGAAGCCGTGGCTGCCTTCTACGAGCGGGGCACGCAGCTGCACGACGGCTCTCCCCGCACGAAGCACCTCGTGATCGGCACGGCACTCGAACCGCGCTCGCCCGAGGGCGTGGTGGTGGCCCGGTCCTCGTACCTGGTGCTCCAGGCGCTGGACGGGATGGCACTGCAGCCGATCATCACCGGCCGGTACCTGGATTCCTTCGCTCGCAGGAGCCACGGCACGTGGGCGTTCGTCGAGCGCCGGTTCCTGGTCGACCTCATGGGGGACCTGTCCCACCATCTCCGCTTCTCGCTGTGAGCCGTTCGTCGGCGACGGGACAGAGGTTCGCCGGGCGGGTCGCACTCGTCACGGGCGCAGCCTCGGGGATCGGCTCGGCCGTCGCGACCCTGCTGCGCGACGAGGGTGCCTCGGTGGCGGGCCTCGACCTGCTCGACACCGTCCCTGATGGCGTCGAGGGGGTGGTGGCCGACGTGACCGACACGGCGGCGGTCGGTGCGGCG
>DAIQBC010000012.1:0-18209 GCA_036781345.1 Acidimicrobiales bacterium
CCGAGGACGGGGGCCACGAAGGGCAGCACGACGTAGGTGAGCAGGCACCTCGTCATGGAGATGAGCAGGGACGTCTCGACGAGCTGGCGGGCCGAGGCCTCTGTGGCCTTGGGGGCGTCGGTGGGAAGACGCAGGAGGCGCCGCATGCGGCGATCGACGGGCGACCAGGACGGAACCGGCGTCGTCACACAGGGCAGATCGAGGGTGGCCACGTGCGAGGACGCTAGCGGGCGAGCCGCAGCCGTCTCCAAGGCTCAGACGGTGGCGGGGCGGCAGACGCCGTCGGCCACTGCCGCGGCCGCGACGTACTCGGCCACGAGCGGGCCCACCCGGGAGTCGAACACTGACGGCACGATGTAGTCGGGCCGCACCTCGTCACCCACGACCTCGGCGATGGCCCGGGCGGCCGCCAGCTTCATGCCCTCGGTGATCGAGGTGGCGGCCACGTCAAGCGCACCGCGGAAGATCCCCGGGAAGGCGAGCACGTTGTTGATCTGGTTCGGGTAGTCACTGCGTCCGGTGGCGATCACCGCGGCCAGCCCGTCCGCCTCCTCGGGTCGGATCTCCGGATCGGGGTTGGCCATGGCGAACACGATCGGGCTAGGCGCCATCGTGCGGAGGTCCGCGGCGGTGACGATCCCGGGGCCGGACACACCGACGAAGACATCGGCGCCCGGCAGCACCTCCCGAAGCGTGCCCTCCCGACGTTCTGGGTTGGTGTGCTCCGCGAACCAGAGCTTGGCGACGTTGAGATCGTCGCGACCCTCCCAGATGGCGCCCTTGCGGTCGACGCCGATGATCTCCGCCACGCCCGCGCCGAGCAGGATCTTGCTGATCGCCACCCCCGCCGCCCCCACGCCGGCGATCACGACCTTGAGCGCGCTCATCGGCTTGTCGACGATCCGCAGCGAGTTCTGCAGGGCGGCCAGTGCGACCACAGCGGTGCCGTGCTGGTCGTCGTGGAAGACGGGGATGTCGAGCAGCTCCTTGAGCCGATCCTCGATCTCGAAGCAGGCCGGCGCCGCGATGTCCTCGAGGTTGATGCCACCGAACACCGGGGCGATCCGGACCACCGTGTCGATGATCTCCTGCGGTGTCGTCACGTCGAGGCAGACGGGGAAGGCGTCGACGCCGGCGAAGTTCTTGAACAGCAGGGCTTTGCCCTCCATCACGGGCAAGGCGGCTTCGGGACCGATGTCACCCAAGCCCAGCACCGCAGTGCCGTCGGTGACGATGGCCACCGTGTTGCGCTTGATGGTGAGGTCATGGACGCGGCGCTTGTCCGCCGCGATGGCGTTGCACACGCGGGCGACCCCGGGTGTGTAGGCCATCGACAGGTCGTCGTTGTCGAGGATCGGCATGCGCGCCAGCACCTCGATCTTGCCGCCGTCGTGCATGAGGAAGGTGCGGTCGGAGAACTGGACGATCTCCACGCCGTCGATCCCTTCGACCGCCTGTCGGACCCTCGTGATGTGCTCCTCCCCGGAGCAGTTGACGATCACGTCCTCATCGAGGTGCGCACCGCGCACGTCGAAGCCGCCGATCGCTGTGATGTTGCCACCCACTTGACCGATCGCGGTGGCCAGCTCGCCGAGCATGCCGGGGCGATTGGCCATGCGAACACGGATGAGCACGGAGTAGGCAGCAGTCGGTGTGGCCACCGGGGGACGGTACTCAGCCACCGGACCGGGACCCAAAGCCGATGCGCGGGCGCGGCATCGGAGGTGGGGCCCGGCAGTACCGTCGTGGCCGTGATCACCGCTGCGGGCCTCGCGCCATCCCGGCGCCTGGCGCCCACGGCCGTCGTGGTGGGGGTGAACGCGGCGCTGGTCGCCCTCCTCGTGGCCGCCGGAGCCATGGTCGCCCTGGCCCTGCTGGCACTCACCGGATGCGCGGTGCTGATCTCCCAGCGGCCGCAGCGGGGCGTCCTCCTGCTGGTCGCGCTGGTGCCGTTTGACGGGCTGCTCCTGCTGGTTCCCCATCCCGGCATCGTCGACGGCTGGAAGGAGGCGCTGACGCTGGTCACGGTGCTGGCGACCTTCGTCGCGCCGGTCACCGCCAGGGCCCGCGACCAGCGGGCCGCGCCGAGCTGGCTGCTGCCTGCGGCCGGGCTGCTGCTGGTCAGCGTCGTGTCGGGGGCCGTGGTCGGGGGGCTCGCCGCCATGATCGGCATCAAGATCGGCTTCTTCTACCTGCTGGCCGCCTGGGCCGTCTGGCGATGTCCGCTCGATGCCGCCGAGCGCGACCGGTTGGTCACGATCGTGCTGGCCGGCGGCATCATCACCGCCCTCTACGGCGTGGCCCAGCAAGCGATCGGCGCCGCTGGCCTGGTCGATCTCGGGTACGAGTACAACACGACGGTTCGCTTCGCGGGCGGGTTCCTCCGCTCGTTCTCCACCTTCGTGCAGCCCTTCGGCTTCGGCTTCTACCTGATGGCGGTGGTGCTCCTGGCCCTTCCCGGCTCCCTGCGTGACCCGAGCCGCCTGCGCTCCCGGGTGCTGTTCTGGTCGCTGCCTCTGCTCACGGTCGGCATCGCCTCGACGGTCGTGCGCGGTGCCTGGCTGGGCCTGGCCGTGGGCGTGGTCTACCTCGCGGCGGCCCGCCACCGGTCGCTCCTGCTGCTGCTGCCGCTCGCGGTGGTCGCCGCGTTGCTGCTTCCGCCGGAGGCGGCCAGCTCGGCGTTGTCGTCGACCAGCACCGGGCAACGAGCCTCGGGCTGGAGCCAGAACCTGCACGAGGTGGTCCGACACCCCTTCGGAGCTGGCATCGGGAGCAGCGGCGCCTCGGCCGAGAAGCTGGCCGAGCTCGGCCAGACCTCGACGCCGGTGTACCAGCCGGACAACCAGTACTTCCTGGCCCTCTACGAGCTCGGGCCGCTCGGTCTCTGGCTGCTCGCGCTGCTGTTCGGGTCGGCCTTCACCGCCAGTCGGGCCGCGGCCCGTTCCATGGGGGGCACGGATGGCGATCTGGCGCTGGGCACCACCGCCTTCATCGTGGCCGCGGGGGTGGCGTCGACGGTCTCCAGCTTCCTGCAGATCTTCCCGATGGACGTGCTGTGGTGGGTGCTGCTCGCCCTGGTGGCCTCCCTCCAACGGGAGGCCCACGTGGGGTGACACGTTTGGCGGGGCATCGTAGGGTCCCGCCCGTGGAGCCACGACCGGAGAGCCCAGCCGAGCGCGACCTGGAGATGGTCGTCGAGATGGTCGTCGAACAGGTGGAGGTGGACCGCGCCCGGCTCGACGCGGTGGCGGCGCGCCTCGACGCCCTCGAGCTGGAGGTGCCGCTGGGCCAGGTCGAGATGCAAGAGGAGATCGACCGTCTGGAGGCGCTGCTCGAGTCCGCAGTGACGAGGCTCGCGGAGCTCGAGGCGGCCGAGCCACCCGCGCCGCGCCCGCGGGGCGTGATCGGAGCCCTTCGGGTCGAGCGGCCCCTCGCCGGCGGGGACACCCCAGACTGACGGGGCCGCTCAACTCGGGTGCACATCCCGACGATGATGGACGTATGGGCTCGGTCCGTCGCCGGTTCGTCGCGATCGTGGTCACCGGTGCGATCGTGGGCGTCTCCGCCCTGGTGGCAGCGAACCGGGCGGGCCAGGATCCCACGGTGTCCACGGTGCCCGGTGCGGCCACCACCACGGTGGCGGCGGGGCGCGTCGGGTTCTCACCCGGCGCCGACATCCTCTGGGCCACCCCGGCGGACCAGGCACGCGAGCTCGACCTCATGGCAGCGACGGGCGCCCACTGGCTCCGCCTCGACTTCCCGTGGCCGTCGATCGAGCCGTCGAGAGGTCAGTCGAACTGGGCGCCGTTCGACACCCTCGTGGGCGCCGCTCACCAACGAGGCTTCGAGATCGTCGGGCTGGCCGGGTACGCACCCGGATGGGCTACCCAGGCCGCCTCGCCCGGCGCGCCGCCAGTGGATCCAACTGCCTATGGACGCTTCGTCGGCGCTCTCGCCCAACGCTACGGACCGCAGGGGGTCCACGTCTGGGAGCTCTGGAACGAGCCGAACCTGCGCAGCAGCTGGAGCGCCGATCCGAATCCCGCGGCGTACGCCGTGCTGCTCGAGGCCGGATCGGCGGCGGCACGGGCTGCGGACCCGCTCGCGCGCATCCTGAGCGGCGGACTGGCTCCCGCCACCGACGCCCGCGACGGGAGTCAGATGAGCCCGATCACCTTCGTCACGGGCATCTACTCCGCGGGCGCCGGCGACTCGCTCGATGCCGTGGCGATCCATCCCTACAGCTACCCCGCGCTGCCCCGTGACACCTCGACCTCGTCCTGGAACACCTACCAGCGACTGCCCCTCGTGCACGATGTGATGGCCGCCAACGGTGATGGCGAGAAGCAGATCTGGCTGACCGAGTTCGGCGCGCCGACCGGAACGGCCAACGGCGCCGTCAGCCTCACGGCCCAGGCCACGATGGCGCGTGAAGGTCTCCTTGGCTCCCTCGGCTGGTCGTGGAGCGGCCCCCTCTTCTGGTACGCCCTTCGAGACCGCGGCACCGACCCCGCTGACCGCGAGGCGAACTTCGGCTTGGCGCGCCGCGACTTCAGCTTGAAGCCGGCCTACAGCACGTTCGTCGCCACCATCGATCGGAGCGCCGGCGCTCCGGCGCCCTTCAACGACCGGTTCGTGCCGCCGCCCGGGTTCCCCGTCGGAGCCAGGGAGATCGTCCAGGCCCTCCACCGCGAGCGCTGACCGCGCTCAGAGGTCGACGTCCAGCGACCGGTAGACCTCGACGGTCTCCGCGGCCACATCGGTCCAGGAGCGCTGGGCCGACCAGCGGCGTCCCCGCTCGGCCAGCTCGGCTCGGCGGTCGGGCTCGTTGACCACCGCCGCCAGCGCGGACGCCCACCGCTCGACGTGGCCCGGTGGCACCAGGATCGCGCCGGGGCCGACCGCCTCGGGCAGGGACGTGGCGTCGGCGGCCACGACTGCCGCACCGCAGCGCATGGCCTCGAGGGGCGGCAGCCCGAAGCCCTCGTAGGTGCTCGGGTAGGCCACCACGGTGGCCGCGCCGTACAGAGCGGCGAGATCCGCTCGGGGCACGTAGCCCAGCAGCGTTGCCCCCGACGGTGCGGATCGACCGGTCGGCACCCTGCCGGCCAACACGAGCGGCACCCGAGCGTCGGCACAGGCCGCCGCGAGCATGACCAGGTTCTTGCGGGCCTCGACGGTGCCCACGTGCAGCACGAACTGATCCGGCAGCCGGTAGCGGGACTTCACCGACGCCACCCGGTCGGCGTCGGCGGGCTCGAGACCGGTCGGCGTGGCCTCGAGCACCACCACCGCAGTGCGCCCGAACCTCGCCGCCACGCGCTCAGCGGTGAACGAGGAGACCGCGATGACCGTGTCCGCCCGGCGCAGGGCTTGGGTCACCACGAGCCGCTCCCCCATCGCCCGAACCCGGGAGAAGGAGCCGGGCACGTCGAACACCGAGAGGTCGTGGACGGTGGCCACCGTTGGTGCTCCAGGTCGGATCGGCAGATCGACATCGAGGCCGTGCACGAGATCCGCGACTCCGAGCGATCGCAGGCCCGCCAACGTCCGTCGCAGGCCCGATGACACTGGCCGCACGAGCGGCTCCACCGCGCGGGGCAGCTCGCCCACGGCATCGGCCTGCACCGCCGCTCGAAGCGGCGCCGACCCGCGGGCCGACAGGGCCGCGAGCAGCTCGGCGATGTAGGTCTGGACGCCCGTGCCGTTCGGGCGCAGCGCCAGCGCGTTGAAGGCGACCCGAGCAGGCATCGCAGCACCGTAGGCCGGTGGGGACGGTAGAACTGGCCGATGGAGGCAACCGGAGGGAGCGGGCGACGGCTCCTCGTGGTCTCCCACACCGGGCTGGTGTCCGGGGCGGAGGTGGTGTTGCTCCGCACCATGGAGATGGCTCGAGAGGGCGGGTGGCAGGTCGAGGGCCTGGCCCCCGCCGGCGCCTTCACCGAGCGGGCCGCCGCGGCGGGGTTTCAGATCTCCCCCTTCCCTGACCTCAAGCTGCCCTCGCTGCCCACGGTCCTCGGGGCCGGCGTCGTCGCCGCCCGCAGCGCCGTCGCCGCTGCCCGCCTGCGACGCCACGCGCGTCGATCGGACGCGGTGCTGCTGAACGGCGTCTTCGCCCTCCCGGCTCTGCGCCTGGCGCGGATCAGCACCCCCGCGGCCTGGCTCGTGCACGACGTGGTCCACCGACGGAGCTGGCGGTGGCTGCTGCGCGCCGTCGGTTCGGCGGCTGACCTGGCCGTCGCCGTCTCCGATGCGGTGGCCGCTCCACTGCGGGAGCAGGGCCTGGCCACCACCGTCATCCGCAACGGCACCACCTGGCCGGTGGCACCCGTGGAGCCCGTCGGCGATGGCCCAGCGGTGATCGGTTGCGCCGCCCTCCTCACCCCGTGGAAGGGCCAGCAGGTGCTCCTCGATGCCGTCGCGCGGCTGGAGGACCAGGACGTGCGCGTCGAGCTCCTGGGCGGCCAGTTCCCGAAGGATGCGCCCTACGTCCGCTCCCTCGAGGCCCGCAGCGGCGAGGCCGACCTGGCCGGGAGGGTGCGGTTCCTGGGTCACCTGCCCGACCCGCTGGCCCAGATGCGAACCTGGACGATCGGGGTGCTGCCCAGCGTCGATCCCGAGGCCGGCCCACTCGCTCTGCTCGAGTACATGAGCATCGGGCTGCCCGTCGTCGCCACCGACCACGGGGGCACACCTGAGGTGATCGGGGGAGCGGGCCTCCTCGTGCCGCCAGGCGACCCGGCCGCCCTGGCGGAGGCCATCGCCACGTTGCTCGAGGACCCCGCCCGCCGAACCGCCTGTGCCGCGGCCGGTCGGACCGAGGTGGAGGGCGCGCTCACGCTCGACCACCAGCGGGCCGGCATCCTCGAGATGCTCGACGGGCTCAGCCGGCGAGCACCTCGCCGTGGAGGCGGGTCACGACCCCGGCGGGGTCACTAGGGTCCGGGCAGCTCCGGCGCCCTTCGGCCATGCCCATCCTCCCCTCCCGCCGCACCCTGGTGCGCACCGCACGCGTCGCGCTCGGGCGACCCGTCACCGGCGACGGCGCGCTCGTGCTCGGGTACCACGACGTGCAGACCAGCCCCGACGGCTACCACGTCACCCCGCGTCAGCTGGCCGATCACATCGCCCTCGTCCGATCAGCCGGGATGCGCCTCGTCCCGCTGGCCGACGTGGTGGACGCGCTCGAGGCCGGGACTGAGATCAACGGCCTGGCCGCGGTCACCTTCGATGACGCGCTCGTCGGGGTCGCGGAGCTGGCCGCGCCCGTGCTCCAGCGCCTCGACGTGCCGGCCACCGTGTTCGCGGTGGCGCGGCGCTTCGGCGAAGAGTCCGACTGGTGGCCGGCGAGCGCGCCCCGCACGCTCAGCGAGTCGGAGCTGCGGGACCTCGCCCGTCTCCCGGGCATCGCCATCGGCTCGCACGCCACCACACACCGGTCGTTGCCCACGCTCGACGATCACGAGCTCGAGGAGGAGCTGCGCGGCGGACGCAAGATCCTGGAGGCGGTGGTCGGCAGTGGGTCTGTCGACCTCCTGGCCTACCCCTTCGGCTACCACGACGGACGGGTGCGCCGTGCTGCCAAGTCGGCCGGCTACCGCGCCGCGTTCACCTTCCTGAACGGGCGCGTGACGCAAGGACAGGACCTCTTCCGGTTGCCCCGGCTGACGATGGGCGCACACCACACGAGGCTGCGCCTGGCCTACCACCTCGGCCGGTCCGCGACGTCGTGGCCCGACAGCCAGCTGGACGCCGTGCGGTGATCAGCCGGGTCGTCCACCCGTGGGGACCACTGGCTGGCTGACCCGGCGCCTCAACCAGGCCGGCCGCAGCCGGAGCGGGGTGTCGGGCACGAACCGGCGCACCACCGCGACCGCCGCCCGTTGGGGCAAGAACCCCGTGAGCACGAACCACACGGAGCGGATGACGCGGTCGCGACCTGAGAGGTAGGGATTGGTGAGCGACGCCCGGACGCCCGCAGAGGCCAACCGGTGCGGGCGGTCGTCGGGGAATGGGTGGTGGACCCGGTCGAGGCGGATCGACGCCATCCGCAGGCCCAGGAACGCTACGTCGAGGACCGCGAGCGGATCGAGCGGAGGCCCCGGTCGTCCGAGGCGGGCCGCCAGGTCGACCGCTCGCTGGTGGTTGTCGACGAGGCGCCGCATCTGGGTGTGCAACCACGTCACCTCGACAGCCGTGCCGAAGTAGTCGTTCGAGGAGTGGGAGCGGTACCCGACACCGATCAGATCGAGGTTGGTGACGAGACCCAGGTAGGGCAGCAGCTCCGAGAGGTACGTGTCGCAGGACCCCCGGTACTCGGGCTCCGGGATGGGGAGCACCTCGCGCAGCGCATCAGCGTCGAACGCGTTGGCCGAGCTCGGAGGCCAGGGGTAGGAGCGGAAGCGCCGAACGTGCTCACGCAGGTCGAGCGGGCCGTGCGGGTGAGGGCGCCCGGGGATGAGCTGGCCAGTTGGGATGCCATCCGCGTCGATCACCGCCATGCGCACCTGAACCTTGACGGGCCGAGGGTCGGCTGCGAACGCGTCCGCCAGCGCATCGCACACGCCGGGGAGCAGCACGTCGTCGGCGTCGAGGAACAGCACCGCGTCGCCCCGCGCCACCGCGAAGCCGGCGTTGAACGCGGCCGCTTGACCTCCGTTGGGGGTGAGCACGGCTCGGATCCGGTCGCCGTAGCTCGCGATCACCTCGAGGCTGCCATCGGTTGAGCCGTCGTCGACGACGACGACCTCGACCTCGACGTCCGAGGTCGCCTGTTCGGCGAGCGCGCTGTCGATGGCGTGGCGCAGGAAGCGCTCGTAGTTGTAGTTGTTGATGCAGACGCTGATCACGACGGGGCCATGGGCAGCAGTGGCGTGCCCTCGACGCCGGGGTGGTGGGCTCCCATCAGTGCCACCAACGTCGGAGTGAGATCAGCAGCCGGTCGCACGCCCCGATCACCCGGATCGATGCCCGGCCCGGCGACGAAGGCGAAGCCGTTCGCGCTGTGACCGCCCGTGCGGGCGTGGGGCACGGGCCCCACCGCACCGAGGGTGGGGTGCAGGAGGGCATCCGGTGCGCCCTGCCAGCGCACGAGCAGGTCCGCGTTCGGGCCCCGCCGATCGAAGGGGTCCGACGCTCGGAGGGGGATCACCTCGGCCACCGCCGGCTGTCCCGTGCGGCCATCGACCAGCTCGCGGACGAAAGCCGTGGCGTCCGCACAGGCTCGGGCGTAATCGGTCTGCGGGACCATGCCGCGCGACTCTCGGCCGGCCAGGTTGATCCTGAGGAGGGCATCGTCGAAGGTCGGGAGCGCGAACCACGGCATCGCCGGCCAGTGCCGCCGATACCACGACGTCACTGACCAGTCGATGTCGTCGTGGTGCCAGCGACCTACCGAGGAGAGGTCGACCTCGGGCGGGGTCTGCGCCGGCAGCTCCCCGGGGTCGTAGAGCGGCGGCTTCCCAGCCGCCCGGCGCGCCAGCCTGTACAGGCTCGGCGGGGCCATCCGACCGACTCGGCGGACGAGGTCCGCCGGGCCGTCGTGGAACCGGTCCCGCACGTAGCGGTGCCAGGGCATGCCCGCCTCGAGGAGGCGGGGTGGGCAACCAGCCGCCCGCCAAGCATCGATGTCCTCGTTGCGTAGGGCACGACGCCCCAGGTGGAAGCGGTGGAGCAGCTCGGGCAGCAGCACCGTGGCGGCCACGTCGTCGGCCGGCTGCATGCCGTGGAGCGCGAACACGACAACCACCGCGTCGGGCGGCAACCCGGCCACCACGCGGCCGACCGCTTCGTCGACGTCGACGAAGGTGTCGACGACCCGCTGCTGGGCCAGGTCCGTGGTGGGGGCGACCCCATGCAGGGGGTGCGTGTCGTCGACGGCGAACCAGAGGTGGTGACACATCGTGTGCACCTCCGAGGCTGCCGTGAGCAGGAGATCGCAGTCGGGGTTCGCCTCGGTCAACCACTGGAACGCGTCGATCCGACGCCGCAAGCCCGTGCGGCTCGCGGCGGCGAGGGCGTCGATGCGACCCGGCTCATGCCAGGTGATGTCGTGCTCGTTGCCGAACGCCGGGTTCGTGCCGAAGCGGGCGTCGATCTCGCGCAGGACTCCCGCCGGAGACGACGCTCGCCACCACTGCGGCGAGTGGGTGCCCCACCCAGTGACCTGGACCCCGCTGACCCCATCGTCGATCACACTCCCGGGGAGGTCGAACGCGATCGTGCGACGATCTGGAAACGCGTAGAAGGGTGTGGCCTCCAGGGTGCCGTGACCTGCGACCGCGTAGGTCACGGGATCGAAGTCGAGCACGCCGTACCAGCCGAGTGCCGCCGCCGAGCGCCCGGTCAGGAAGCGCACCCACGCCAGGTCGGAGCGGTAGGTGGGGTCGTTCTCAAGCTTGAAGCGTGCGGACCGCTCTGCGAGCGCTCGCAGGTTCGGGAGCTTCCCGCCTGCCATCAACCGCTCCACCAGCGTGTACTCCGCGGCGTCGATCCCGATGGCAGCAAGCTTCGGCATGACCGCTGAGATGCTAGCGGCAGCCCGCTCCGCTGGTCACGACCGGCCCGCGGTGCACTCCGAAGTAGCGTCGACCCGATGGACCTGAACGATCACCGGCGGGCGATCTGGCGGCGGCGGTGGCGCGTGCTGCTGCTCAGCCTGCTCGTGGCGGGCGTCGTCTACGCCCGCAGCCGGTCGCTCGACGAGGTCTTCACGGGGGAAGCCCGCCTGCAGGTGGACCCCGCCGGCACCGGCGCTGACGTGCGGAGCGATCAGGCCCTGTTCCTCGCCACGACCTACGCCGAGCTCGTGAGCTCCAACGCCGTCGTGCAGGATGCCGTGGCTCGCTCGGGACTCGAGCTGCGACCCACAGAGGCCGCCGACCGCCTGACCGCCAGCGCGTCTACGACACCCGGCTTCCTCACGGTCGGCGCCACCGGACCGAGCCCGGGTGCGGCGAAGGCTCTCGCCCAGGCCGGGGCTGAGGCCCTCGCAGAGTCGGTCACCTCCGCGGCCGAGACCGGTCTCGCCGACCAGCTCGGCCCCATCGACGACCAGCTCGCCGAGCTGCTGGTCGCCCTGCGTGCCAGCGCGGCGGGCTCGGTCGAGCGCGACGTCCTGCAGGCCCAGTACCAGTCCACCCTGGCCCGCCGGGTCGATCTGATCGCACAGGGCACCGACGCACTGCGCGTCGTCGACGCCGCCACCGCAGGCTCCACGCCCGTGGCTCCCACGCCGACCCGCGATGCGTTGCTGGCCCTCATCATCGCCCTCATCGTCAACGCCGAGCTCGTGGTCGTCCTCGAGGCGCTCAGCGGTCGGCTCTCCGGCGGAGACGAGGAGATCGTTCGGATGACCGGTCTACCGGTGCTAACCCGCATCCCCGACGCGGAGGAGCGCGACACCGTGGAAGCCCTCCGTGTGCTCCGCACCAGCCTGCTCTTCCTCGACTCGCCGGGCGGCGTGCGGTGCTTGGCAGTGGTGGGGGTCGACGCGGGCGTGGGCACCACCTTCGTCGCCACTGGCCTGGCCGCCGCCACGGCCGGACTGGAGCTGCCAGTCGTGCTCATCGACGGCGATCTGCGGTCGCCGGGCGTCGGCCGCGTCTTCGGAGTCCCCGATCGAGTCGGCCTCGGTGATCTCGATCCAGGTGACGACCCCACCGCTCGGCTCGTGCCGGTGGATGGCCACCCCCACCTCCGCGTCCTCCCGGCGGGAAGGAGGTCAGAGGATCCTGCCGGTCTGCTCTCGGGCCGCTTCCGCAGCATCCTCGACCGTCTCACCGATGCCGACCTGATCATCGTCGACACCCCTCCTGCGGGCGCCTTCGCGGAAACCGCCGCCATCGCGGCCCAATGCGATCTGTGCGTCGTCGTGATCGATCGAGGCACCACCCGGCGCAAGAACGTGGTCGAGCTGGTGGAGTCGCTCCGACGGGTAGGCGCCAACCCCGTGGGGATCGTGCTCAACCGCGAGGCCAGCGCCAGCACCACCGCTCGCGCGCACCGCGAGGGTCGTTGACCGCTCGCCCGCTGCGGGTGGCGATCGTCCACGAGCGCTTCACGGAGGTCGGTGGCTCGGAGCGCGTGGTCGAGCAGATCCACGCGGTCTGGCCCACGGCGAGCGTCCACGCGGCCATCGCCGATCCCGGAGCGGTCCCATCGGGGCTCGCCGGCACCGAGATCCACACCACGGCCCTCCAGCGGCTGTACCGGGGCGGTCGCAGCTACGCGGCGCTGCTGCCGGCCCTTCCGCTCGCCATGCGACACCTCGACGTCGGGTCACCGGATGTGGTCGTGATCAGCCACCACGCCTTCGCCGGCCGGGTGCGTCCGCCTTCGGGGATACCGACGGTGGCCTACGTGCACACACCGGCACGGTGGATGTGGGAGCCCGGCATGCTCGCCAACGAAGCCGGGGGGAACGTGGGTCGGTTGGCGCTGCGCGCGTTCGCGGCCAGCCAGCGGCGCCCCGACCGCGCCGCCGCGCAGCGGTGGACGCGGCTCGCGGTGAACTCGCACCACGTCGCAGCCCGCGTGCGCCGGTGCTGGGGACTCGAGTCCGAGGTGATCCACCCGCCCATCGACACCGAGTTCTTCACACCGGACGCCCAGATCGAGCGCGAGCCCTTCTTCCTCCTCGCCGGCCGCTTGGTGCCCTACAAGCAGCCGGAGGTGGCGGCGGCCGCGGCCCGGGAAGCCGGCGTCAGGCTGGTGGTGGTGGGCGAGGGGAGGGCGAGGGCCGCTGTGCAGGCGGAGGCGGCGGGCAGCCACGGCCGCATCGAGCTGCTCGGCGAGGTCGACGCCGGGACCTTCCGCGACCTGCTGCGGCGTTGCCAAGCTCTCGTGTTCCCTGGCGAGGAGGACTTCGGCATGGTGCCGGTGGAGGCACAGGCCTGTGGGACCCCAGTGCTCGCCCGTCGGGTCGGCGGCGTGCTCGATTCCGTGGTGGAGGGGCGCACCGGCGCGTTCTACGACGGCGGAACGGACGCGCTGGCGGACGCCATGCTGCGCTTCGATCCCACGATGTACGACGCGCCGGCGATCCGGCGGCACGCGGAGAGCTTCGGAACGGCCCGGTTCAGGACGGCGATCTCCCGTCTGGTCGAGGACGCAGTGGCCGACCGAAGCTCCCGCTGACGCACGAAGCGTGGTTGACCCGCCTCCGGAGACGTGGGATCAGCGGGAGCGGGCCCGCCAAGCGCAATAACCCTCACGCAGAGCGCCGCGGGTCCGATAGGATTGAAAGTGGCGGTGTCCCACAGGGGTGGCGACACGGGTGGCGGAAGGCAGCAACGGGCGTGGCGGATCACAGGAGACGGCGAAGCGAGGGTCGGGCGGTGTGGCGCGCCCGGAGGTGGGCTCCGGCATGGCCCTGAACCTCGACGCGCTCCGCGTGACGCCGCGGCGTCGGTCGCTCGGCTCGGCCCTCTGGGGTCTGCGCTGGTTGGCCGATCTCCTCGCCGCGCTGACCAGCGTGGTCGCGCTCGCCCATCCGCATCCGTTGAACGTCGGCTACGCCGCACTCGTGCTGTTGATCCTCCGCTTCGGCGACTCCTACAAGCGCCGGATCTCGCTGAGCGTGCTCGATGACCTCCCCCGCCTGCTCCTGCCGAGCGCCATCGGCCTCCTGGTCATGGGCGTGGTCCGCCCGGCCAGCGGGCTCGAGGGCTCCCTCTTCTCCCAGGCCCTGATCCTCGCGGTCGCGGTCGTGCTCGGGCGAGTCTGGTCGTACACCTCGATCCGGGTGGCCCGCCGCACCGGCCGCATGGTCGAGCCCGCTCTGATCATCGGCGCTGGTGCCATCGGGGTGGAGCTCTACCGGGTGCTGCACGACCACCCCGAGTTCGGTTTGATGCCGATCGGGATCCTCGATGACGTCGAGCCCGAACCGCCCTTGCCGTGGGCCGGCGGGCTGGCCGACCTCGCGTCGGTCGTCCGTGAGCACGACATCCACCGCGTGATCGTGGCCTTCGGTCCGGGGGCCGAGCACGAGATGGTGGAGGTCCTCCGGGCGGCCGTGCACCTCGATGTGGAGGTGCACGTGGTGCCCCGGTTCTTCGAGGTGGGGCTCTCGCCCACGGGCCCCACGGTCGAGCACGTGTGGGGCATCCCGCTGTACCGGCTCCGCCCCGCGGCGATCCGTGGGAGGTCCTGGCACGTCAAGCGAGCCCTCGACATCGCCGTGGCCGGCACCGCGCTCGTCGTCCTGGCGCCCCTGCTGGCGGTCCTGGCCCTGGCCGTTCGGCTCACCAGTCCCGGTCCGGTGCTCTTCCGGCAACGCCGCATCGGCCAGCACGCCACGCCCATCGAGGTGCTCAAGTTCCGCACCCTCGTCGTGAACGACGACTCTGACACCACGTGGTCCGTGGCCGACGACCCGCGCCAGACATCGATCGGTCGGTGGCTGCGCCGCCTGAGCCTCGACGAGCTGCCCCAGCTGTGGAACGTCTTGCGCGGGGACATGACCCTCATCGGCCCTCGGCCGGAGCGCCCCCACTTCGTCGAGCGCTACTCCCAGCGCGTTCCCGGATATCGCCACCGCCACCGCCTCCCGGTGGGGCTCACCGGTCTGTCACAGGTGCACGGGCTGCGGGGCGACACCTCGATCGCTGAGCGGGCCCGCTTCGACAACCTGTACATCGAGCACTGGTCCGGATGGCAGGACATCAAGATCTTCCTGCACACGGTCGGCGCGGTCGTGCGGGACGCGGTGCGGACGGGCGACGGTGCCGAGGCCAGCGCGCTGGCCGACGCCGAGGAGCTGCGCATCGCCGAGCTGCGGGCCGGCCAAGCCGCCGCGCTGCCGAGCCGCCCCGCGTCGAGCGGCGCGTCGGCCGACGAGCGACTCTCCGCCGCTCCCTGACCTGAGCCGGGCGCTCTACGGCGACTCGTGTGACGTCTCTTCGAGGCACCGGCGGACCTCCGAGGCCTTGAACCGCCGGTGGCCACCCAGGGTCTTGATGGCCGAGAGCTTCCCTGCCCTGGCCCATCGGGTCACGGTCTTGGGGTTCACCCGGAACATCGCCGCCACCTCGCTGGGGGTGAGCAGGACTTCGGGGGCATCCGGCGCGTCGTGGGTCATCGTGTGGTCCCTTGGGCTGGGGGCTCCGGCCGCCACGCTGTGGGCCCGGATGTCCGTTTCGTCGCACAAGGTATGACAAGGCACCTGATCGGGCAATGGGCACCTGTCGCGGCCAAGGCCGGCATGGTGCCGTGGGTAAGTTTGGGCCCGATGCCCGAACCGTTCTCGATCATGGTGGCCGATGGCTTCGAGCTCGTCGCCTATGGACATGACGCCGCCACCGGCCTGCGCACCATCGTGGCCGTCCACTCCACCGTGCTCGGACCCGGTCTGGGTGGCACCCGCTTCTGGCCCTATGAGGACGAGCAGGCCGCGTTGGTCGATGTCTGCCGTCTCGCCCGGGGCATGACCTACAAGCACGCCGCGGCGGGCCTCGACCAGGGGGGCGGGAAGGCCGTCATCCTGGGCGACCCGGCCGCGGTCCGCACCGACGAGCTGCTCTTGGCCTACGGGCACTTCGTCGACGGGCTCGGCGGCCGCTACATCACGGCCGAGGACGTCGGCACCAGCCAGGCGGACATGGATCTGATCCGTACCGTCACCGCCCACGTCGCCGGGATCAGCGTGGCCCATGGCGGGTCGGGTGACCCGTCGCCGGAGACGGCCCTTGGGCTGGTGTGGGCCATGCGAGCAGTGGCCGAGCGTCTCTGGGGGGGACCGTCGCTCGAGGGCCGCCACGTGTGCATCGACGGCGTGGGCAAGGTGGGTGGCGCCCTCGCCGACCTCCTCCATGCCGAGGGTGCGCGTTTGTCGGTGGCGGACGTGCGGCCGTCGGCGAGCCAGGCCGTCGCGGATCGCACCGGTGCCACGATCGTGCCCCCCGATCGAGCGCACGCGCTGCCGTGCGACATCTTCTCGCCCTGCGCGATGGGCGGCGCGCTGTCGGCGGCCACCATTCCGGAGCTGGCCTCCCTCGCCGTGGTCGGTTCGGCTAACAACCAGCTCGCCACGGCGCAAGACGGCCAGCGGATCCACGATTCCGGTGTGCTGTACGCGCCCGACTACATCGTGAACGCCGGTGGGGTCATCAACGTGGCCCAGGAGAAGGCTGGCTACGATCGCGCTCGTGCCGAAGAGCGCATCCGGGGGATCCACGACACCCTCCTCCGTGTGCTCGACCTCGCCGATGCGGAGGGCATCACCACGGCTGCGGCCGCCGACCTGCTCGCCGAGCGTCGGATCCAAGAGGCTCGGATGACCCAGCGCTCGAGCCACTGACGAACCACCAAGGGGGCCGCGGATGGCCGACATGGACGTGCGGGCATCGGGCGGGGAGCGGGGGGGTCCTGGGGCCGTGACCGGCGCCGAGCCCCCTGTCCGCCACCAGGGCGGGCCCACCCCCACCTCCGACGACCTGACGATCCTCCACCTCCACGACCGCCACAGCGAGCTCGGCCTCACCGCCGACGACTTGGTCGGCATGTACCGCACCATCCTCACCGCCCGCGTCCTCGACCAGAAGATCTGGAGCCTCAACCGGATGGGGAAGGCGGCCTTCGTGGTGTCTGGGCAGGGCCATGAGGGGGCGCAGATCGGGTCGGCCTGGGCACTGCGCGCGGGGCACGACATCGTGCTGCCCTACTACCGAGACACGGGCGTGATGCTGACGCTGGGGATGTCGGTGGAGCAGATCCTGCTGGCGGTGATGGCCAAGGCAGGTGACCCCAACAGCGGTGCCCGCCAGATGCCGAACCACTGGGGCTGGGCCGAGCGCAACGTGATCACGGGATCCTCGCCGATCGCCACGCAGCTCCCCCACGCTGCCGGCCTCGCCTATGCCGCCAAGCTGCGGCACGAGGACCGCGTGGTGGTGAGCTACTTCGGAGAGGGAGCCACCTCCAAGGGCGACTTCCACGAGGCGATGAACTTCGCGGGGATCCACCAGCTCCCGATGGTGTTCGTGTGCGAGAACAACGGCTATGCCATCTCGGTGCCCATGGCCTCCGAGTCGGCCGTGGACGATGTGGCCGACCGCGCCCACGCCTACGGCTTCGGCGGGGTGATCGTCGACGGCAACGACCCCCTCGACGTGTACGCCGCTGTCCATGCCGCGGTCCGCCACGCCCGACGAGGCGACGGGCCGACCCTCGTGGAGTGCAAGACCTACCGGTACCTCGCTCACACGTCCGATGACGACGACCGCACCTACCGATCGCCGCAAGAGGTGGAGGCGTGGCGGAAGAAGGACCCGCTGCGTCGGATCACTCAGTACCTGATCGAGCAGCGTCTGCTCTCCGAGGCCGACGAGGAGCGCATCGAGGCCGAGGTGCGAGAGGAGGTGGACGACGGTGCCAAGGCGGCAGAGGCGGCGGCGCCGCCGGAGCCGCACACGGCCTACACGAAGGTGTTCGCGCAGCCGCTGCGACCTGTGCCCGGCGCCCCAGAAGGAGCCGGTGATCCGACCACCGCTCCCGTCCCGATGGTGGCCCCCGATGAGGGCACCGAGCGCACCATCGTCGACACGCTGCGGTGGACGCAGCAGCGATTGATGATCGAGGACGAGCGCGTCATCGTGCTGGGCGAGGACGTGGGCCCGCGTGGGGGCGTGTTCCGGGCCACCGACGGGCTGTCGGCGGAGTTCGGGCGCGACCGCGTGCTGGACACCCCGCTGGCCGAGAGCTCCATCATCGGCATCGGGATCGGCTTGGCGCTGGCCGGGCTTCGCCCGATCGCCGAGATCCAGTTTGCCGACTTCATCCACTCGGGCTTCGACCAGCTCGTGTCCGAGGCGGCCCGCATCCACTACCGGTCCAACGGCGACTTCGCCGTGCCGCTCGTGGTGCGGGTGCCCTGGGGCGGCGGCGTCCACGGGGCCCTCTACCACTCGCAGTCGATCGAGGCCACGTACGCCCACATCCCCGGTCTCAAGGTGGTGGTGCCGTCCACGCCTGCCGATGTCTGCGGGCTGCTCCGCGCCGCCCTCGAGGACGCTGATCCGGTGCTGTTCCTCGAGCACAAGAAGACCTACCGGTCCGTCTCCGGGATCGTGCCGAACAGCGACGCATGGCGCGTTCCCATCGGTCTGGCCGAGGTGGCGAGGCGGGGCGACGACCTCACCGTCGTCACCTACGGCCTGCACCGCCACCTCTGCATCGAGGCGGCGCAGATCCTCGAGGAGGAGGACGGG
>DAIQBC010000013.1:0-13141 GCA_036781345.1 Acidimicrobiales bacterium
AGATGCAGGCGCCGTCGACCACCCTGGTCGCCGAGCGACGGCCGTCGGCGTAGACGCCACCGGCGGCGGCGTGGGCGTGGTGCTCGAAGCGCTCGGGCTGCAGCATGGCCGAGAGTGCGCTGATCAGCCGGGCCTCGTCGTCGCCGTCGAGCTCCGCGCCGATCGAGCAGCACCCGTGACCGAGGTGCTCCGCAGGCTCCGTACCGATGCCGAGGCAGCCCTGGCCGTAGATGCACGTCCAGCGCGACTGCAGGAAGGCCACGTCGAAGCGCCAGGTGGTGGTGCCGTCGACGATCTCCTCCATCTCGGTCATCAGGTTTCGAGGGTAGGCGTCGGGGGTGGCTGAGCCCCGTGCAGCCAGGCCAGCGCGCCCTCGGCCGCCGCCACCCCGGTGCTGAACGCGGCCTGGAGCAGATAGCCGCCGGTCGGCGCCTCCCAGTCGAGCATCTCGCCCGCCACGAACGTGCCGGGACGGTTCTCCAGCATGTAGCGGTGGTCGATCGCATCGAGGGCCACCCCACCGGCGGTCGAGATGGCCCGAGCGATGGGTTGAGGCGCTTCGAGCCGGACGGGCAGCGCCTGCAGGAGTCGGGCCAGGTCGGTCGCGTCGGTGGGCAACCGGTTGCCGGTCGCCTCCCGGAGCAGGCCGACGATCACCGGGGCCAGGCCGGCCCGGCCCAGCCGCGTCGCCGCCGAGTCCTTGGGCCGTGGCCGGGCAAGATGGGCCACGAGCTCCGCTTCTGTGGTGTCGGGGCGCACCTCGACCTGGACCACGGCGTGGCCGTCGGTCTCGATCGCTTGACGGAGCAGGGGGCTGAGGGCGTAGATGGGACCACCTTCGAGACCGGCGTCGGTGATCACGATGTCGCCGCGGGCCGCGGTAGCGCCGTGGTGCAGGGTGACGTCCTTCACGGGTGCGCCTGCGAACCGGTTGCGAAACCGGTCGCTCCAGTGGACGACGAAGCCGCAGTTCGACGGCTGAAGGGGAGTGACCTCGACCCCGGCGGCCTCCAGCGGCGAGACCCAAGCTCCGTCCGATCCGGTGCGGGGCCAGCTCGCGCCGCCGAGGGCGAGCACGCAGGCGTCGGGTGCGACCGAGACGAGAGCACCGCTGGCGTCGCGGAAGCAGAGGGAGCCGTCGTCCGCCCAGCCGAGCCAGGTGTGTCGCGTCCGGAGCTCCACGCCGAGCTCCGCCAGCCGTCGCAGCCACGCCCGCAGCAGGGCCGTGGCCCGGAACCCTTGGGGGAACACGCGGCCGCTGGAGCCGACGAAGGTGGTCTGCCCGAGCCCCTCGCTCCACGCCCGGAGCGCCGTGCTGTCGAACCGCTCGATGGCGGGGCTGAGCCGGGCCCTCGCCGGTCCGTAGCGGTCGAGCAGCGCTTCGCGCGACTCGCTGTGGGTGAGGTTGAGGCCACCACGGCCAGCCACCTGGAGCTTGCGGCCCACGGTGGGCATGCGCTCGTAGACGGTGACCGTCGCGCCGGTCCGAGCCAGCACCTCTGCCGCCATCAGCCCTGACGGCCCGCCACCGACGACTGCGACCCGCCAGGCGTGGATCACGGTGTCCGCCATGGCCCCACGATGTCGCTGCCGGGAACAGCCGTGCGAATCCCGGCCCTCTGACACCCTGCAGCGCTCGACCTCCTCGACCTCTACGAGGAGGCCACCTGCAGCTCGGTTGCCCGCGACTCGTCGGTGGCGAGGTGCCTCGGTCGGTGGAGCGCGGGACCTGGTCGAGACAGCCCCCCCTCGTGCGGGCTGGCGTGCGAGGGGCGGCGCCGACGAGTCGACGCCTGGCTCCACCGGGTGGGTTCCTCCGGGGTCTCGGCCAGATAGAGGGGCTCGGGACGCTGAAGGTCGGGCAAGACCAGCGCCGTGACCCCGTCGAGGACCATGACGATCGGTCCAAACCCGGACTGCATGCCCCGCCGGGTGTGCTCCCACCCTCGTGCCAGCCGAGGAGCGATCGCCGCACTGAGGACACCTCCGACCCGCTGGAGCTGAGGCAGGAAGATCGCGGCGAAGGTGATCACAGCGAGGCCACCGGTCACGCGGGCGGGCGGCTGACCGTGGGCCATCGCCTGCAGGGTTCGGCTCGTGCACAGGACGAAGACCGAGGACACCGACATGCCGAGCAGCAGCCGAGCCGGGCTCGACCGCTCCATGTCGTTGGCCATGAGGCCGGGGAGGAACAGCGGCGTGAGGGCCAGGGAGAGCAACCCGAAGTGCTGCTGGGTGGGGACCGACAGGAGGTGTTGGCCCACCCAGACCAGCGTCCAGACGACCGAGGCGGCGCACAACAGCATTGCGGCGAACTTGCGCCGGCCGAACAAGATCATCCGATGCATCAAGACCCTGGTGACCACCTGGTGGGTGATGAGGGCGACACCAACGATGGTGAGGATCTGCCAGATGTTCACGGCGAAGACGGCCATCAGCGCTGCGCCCACGAAGCCTCCGGAGCGCAGGGCGTAGTTGGTGGCCACCGCCCACGCGGCGCTGGCTGAGAGCAGGACGGCCAACGGCATCCATGTGGCGTCGAGGCGCGTCGCGGTGAGGTGGCCGAGCGAGACGCCGGTGCGCAGATACGGCGCGTGCAGCATGAAGGCCAAGCAGATCGGAGCGGCCACGAGGGCAGCCGCGACCGAGACGGACTTGGCGGTCTTGCCGATCCCCTGGCGGGCCATGTCGTGAGCGATCAACGCAGGAACGACGTAGCCGACGCCGACGAACAGAGGCATGTCGGCTTCCCACAGCCAGGGGCCTGACGGCGTCCACCTGAGCATCGCCGCCTGGATCGAGATCGAGATCAGGATCTGGATCGTGAACTTCGTGCGACCGTAGAGCAGGAACCAGCGCGGCAGCACTCGGTTGACCATCACGTAGGAGATGGCGGCGTTGACGATGGTGGCCGCGATCACCGTCGGAACTGGGAGGAACAGCGCCACGTAGCCCGGTACCACGATCGAGCCCGTGGTGAGGTGGTAGCGCTCGTAGATCAGCATCGAGACGACGACGCCGGCCACGAAGGCGAATCGGACCACCTCCGTCGAGAAGAGGTAGTCGTGCACTACGCGTCCACCAGCTCGTCGTCCGTCCACGGCGCCGACTCGTGCTCGAGGAGCTCGAGAAGCTGCTCGGCCTGGTTCGTGTGGATGTTGACGAACCCGACCAGCAGCACGTGCGGAGTGGGCTGCTGCAGGATCATGGCGTCGAGGATCTCGTCCTGCGTCGGGTTGCGGGCGTCGCCGAGGTTGATGATCCGGTCGGCCTCGTACCCGTTCTCCAGCAGCCGATCGGTGACGAGGGATTCGTAGGCGCCGAAGGTCACCAGCCGATCGAAGCTGAGGTCGTTGACGGCAACGTCGGCGAACTGGATGGCCCGCCGCTCCCGATCCGACCGGTTGTTGAGGATGCCGACCGTCGTCGTCTGATCGGTCATGAACGGGGTGAGCTTGTCGAGGGCGAGGATCATCGATTCACGGTCGTTGACCGCGAACAAGTTCGCCCACGTGACCTTCTTGTCGCCGATCCGCACATCGATCGTGCGCAGCACTCCGGGGTCAGGGGCCGCCTTCACCATGCCGTCCAGGGCCACGTCCCGCAGGATGTGGAGTCGCTCGGCGATGGCCAGGGCGATGGCGACGTTGTCCTTGAAGGCGACGTAGTCGAAGCGCTCCAGCTCCTCGTCCGACACGGAGTCGGGGTCGACGACGAGCACCTCCGTGGATCGGTCGGCGGCAACCTCGCGAATGATGGCCTGGAGCTCTGGATCCTGTTCGGCCGTGACGAGCAGGCCGTTGTAGGGGCACGTGGACAGGAGCGAACGAGCGATCTCAGGCAGCGTCTCACCCATCACGTCCTGGTGGTCCTCGCGCACGTTGGTGAGCACGCCGATGGTCGAGAGGACGATCGACCGCTCGCTCACGTGCTGGTACGCGGGCTTCAGCGCCATGCACTCGATGACGAGCGCCTCGACGTCCGGGGTCACGTGCCTCTGGGCGATGTCGATCTGCTCGAGGATCGTGGGCGCCCCCCGGCGGGCGATGGGCTCATCGATGCCCTCCCGGTTGATGACGGCCGCCGCCGTCCCCGTCGACTTGCCGATCGTGACGCAGCCGGCCTCGCGGAGCATGCCCGCGATGATGCGGGCGACGGTTGACTTGCCGCGTATCCCGTTCACGTGGATGCGAAGGTCGAGCTGGTGGAGCAGGCGCCGATGCCGGCGCAGCTCCAGCTCCCAAAGGGTGAAGAGAAGGGCGACGACGGCCAGGCCGGCGAGCAGGAAGATGGGCACGGGGAGGTACCTCGGCCGGTTGCGCCGCTCGCTTGATCTTTTCGGCCCAACTGATGGTCTTCCACCACTCTGAGTGAGCGGCGCCACGTTACGTGAGGTGCGGGACGGTCGGTGATCAGGCGAAGGCGGCGGTGACGAACTGCCTGAACCCGGCGGGGTCGAAGGTCACGTCGAAGCCGCCGTCGTCGTGTTGGATGTCGAGCGACGGGCAGAAGAAGCCGCCCTCGGGCGTGATGAAGTACGGCGAGCCGGTGACGTGGCGCCGCCGCCCGTCGGCATAGTCGGCTTCGACGGCGGCGACGTCGGCGTCGGTCGGCAGGGAGGAGCCTTGGGCGTCGCACAGGGCTTCGAGGACGTCGGGGTCGGACACGTCGAGGCCTTCTTCGAACAGCGCCTGGCGCACGGCGAGGCTGAAGCGCTCGCCGACCTCGGTGCCTTGCCGGTAGGCGGCGGCCTCGGCGGCCAACGCCGGCAAGGTCGTGCTGGGGAACCCGTGCTCGTCGAACCCGGCAAAGAGGGTGCTGTCGATGTCGCGGCGGAGCGCCTCCACCTTGGGCGTCAGCGCGGATCCGTCCAGCGGGTGGTCGTTCACGAGCTCGAGTGGCCAGGCGCGGACCCGCAGGAGCGGCTCGGTCCGCCCGTGCTCCCCGCGGTAGCGGAGGAACGCGAGCAGGCCCACGTGGGTGAAGGGGCAGGCGACATCAGCGAAGACCTCCAGCACGTGCATGGTCACCCTTCTACCCGATCTGGCCGTCGAGCCTCCGATCGAGCGTCGGGACCTTCGGCCCTACCGCTGGGAGCTCGTCGGGTGCCTACTAGGAGGTGACCCGCCTCGCGCCACGCGCAGAGTCCCATGGGGGGACGCCATGGACCGCATGAACCCGCTCGACGCGTCGTTCCTCTACCTCGAGAACGGCACGACGCACCTGCACATCGCCTCGTGCGCCGTGTTCGAGGGGCCGCTTCCGGCCTACGCCGACATCGTCGCCCTGTTCGCCTCGAAGCTGCCGCTGGTGCCGCGCTACCGCCAGCACGTGCGCTTCGTGCCGCTGGACCTCGGGCGGCCGGTGTGGGTGGACGACCCGAGCTTCGACCTGGAGTACCACGTCCGCCACACCGCTCTGCCTCCGCCCGGCACGGAGGAGGACCTGCGGCGGCTGATGGGCCGGCTCATGTCGCAGGAGCTCGACCGGGCCCGGCCGCTGTGGGAGGCATGGATCGTCGACGGCCTCGAGGGCGACCGATGGGCCATCGTGAGCAAGGTCCACCACTGCATGGTCGACGGCATCGCCGGCGTCGACCTGATGTCCGCCATCCTGGACGAGACCCCTGATCCGGTGCCGGCCGGCCCCGACGACTGGCGACCGGAGCCGCAGCCGTCGTCGCTCCGACTGGCCGTCGATGCTGTCGCCACGCTCGTGACCAGCCCTCGCGAGCAGCTGCGGGCGCTCAGCGCCGCGTTGGCCAGCCCGCAACGTGCCTTCGGGCGCGCTCGCGACCTCACCGCGGGCCTGCGCGCTTTCGGCGCGGCACTGCGCGCCACCCCGCCGACCTCGCTCGACGGGTCGATCGGTCCCCACCGTCGCTGGACCTGCGCCCGCGCCGGCCTCGATGACGTGCGCACCATCCGCCAGGGGCTGGGCGGCACCGTCAACGACGTGGTGCTGGCGGCCATCACGAGCGGGTTTCGGGCCCTTGTGGTGGCCCGCGGCGAGGATCCGGCCGCCGTGGCGTTGCGCACGCTCGTCCCCGTCTCGCTGCGAACGGAGTCGGAGCACGGCCTCACCGACAACCGGGTCTCCGCCATCCTCTTCGACCTTCCTGTGCAGGTCGAGGATCCGCTCGATCGGCTCATCGCGGTGCGCGAGGAGATGGGCCGTCTGAAGCAGTCGCACGAGCCGGAGGCCGGCCAGGCGCTCACGGCCCTCATCGGCGCCCTCCCACCAGCGCTCACGGCGCCGAGTCTGCGGATTGGTTCCCGACTGGTCGCCCGGGTCCAGCAGCGCAGCGTGAACACCGTGACGACGAACGTCCCCGGCCCGCCGCTGCCTCTCTACGCGGTGGGTCGAAGGATGCTCGAGTACCTGCCCTTCGTCCCCCTTGGCCAGGGGGTGCGCATCGGTGTGGCGATCCTGTCCTACGACGGCCAGCTCGCCTTCGGGGTCACTGGCGACTTCGACACCGCCACGGACATCCAGGTCGTCGCGGACGGAATCGAGGCCGAGATCGCCGCGCTCGTGGCGCTGGCCTCGGTCGACACCGTGCTCGACCTCAACGACAAGACCACCGCCACCGCGTGACGGTGTGGATGACCCAGGAGGGTCAGATGGACGACCAGCTCGACGTGTTCATGCGTGAGAGCGACGCGTTCTCCTGGTACATGGAGCGCGACCCCGCGCTCCGCTCGACGATCGTGGCGGTCGCCTGGCTCGACTCCGGCCCCGACTGGGGCGTGCTCGTGGACAAGGTGGAGCGGGCGTCGCGATCGATCCCGCTCTTTCGCATGCGCCTCACCGAGCCCCCGGCACGGGTGGCCACCCCCCACTGGGCCGTCGACCCCGACTTCGACCTCTCATGGCACCTGCGCCGTGTCGATGCGCCGACCCCGTGCTCCCCGGCCACGGTCATCGACGTGGCCCGGGACGCCGCCTCCACCGAGTTCGACCCGGCCCGCCCGCTGTGGCAGTTCACGCTGGTCGAACACCTCGATGGCGACCGGGCGGCACTGGTGATGAAGGTCCACCACTCGCTCACCGACGGCGTCGGCGGGATGGAGCTGGCCCTGCAGCTCTTCGACCTCGTTCCCGAGCCCGGGCCGCCCGGGCCGATGCCCGAGGTGCCGCCCGGTCGTCTCCTCACCTCCGCTGATCTGCTGCGGGAGAGCCTGCGCCACGACGCGGGACGGCTGTTCAGCTTCGCCCGACACGAGGTGCTGGCCTCGGTTCCGGCGGCCTTGCGGGCCGCTCGCCACCCGCTGCACGCCGCAGCCGACGTGGTCGCCACCGCGCAGTCGGTCGCCCGCATCGTGGCGCCGGTGTCCACCCCGCTGTCGCCGCTGATGACCGACCGCGGCCTCGGCCGTGAGCTCGACATGGTCAGCGTGCGCCTTGCCGACCTGAAGCGCTCGGCTGCCGCGGCGGGTGGCACGGTGAACGACGGGTTCATCGCCGGGCTCACGGGCGGCCTGCGTCTGTACCACGAGCACCACGACACCGCCGTGGACGACCTCCGGCTGACGCTGCCCATCAGCATCCGGACCGACGCCGATCCCGTGGCCGGAAACCGCATCACGCTCCAGCGCTTCACCGTGCCGGTGCACATCGGCGACCCGGCCGAGCGCATCCGGGTCATCGGGGGACGGTGTCGGTCGGCTCGCGACGAGCCGGCGATCCAGCACACGAACGCCATCGCCGGCGTCTTGAACCTGCTGCCGCCGGGTGTCGTCGGCGGCATGCTCAAGCACGTCGACTTCCTGGCCAGCAACGTGCCGGGGTTCCCGTTCCCGGTGTACCTGGCGGGTGCCCGCCTCATCGGGTACTTCCCCTTCGGGCCCACCATCGGGGCTGCGGTGAACGCCACCCTCCTGTCCTACGACGGCATGTGCTGCGTCGGCCTCACGACCGACACCGCCGCGGTGCCCGATTCGGACGCCCTGGCGCGCTGCATCGCCGAGGGCTTCCACGAGGTGCTCGAGCTCGGCGGCCAGCATGCCCCCGTCTCGCTCCCGCTCCAGCACGGCTCCTACCCCGGGACCGGCTGAGCTCGGTCCCACCCGCACCGGGCGGATCTGTGCCATGTTTCGAGCTTCCAATGATGGAGCCGCCCTCCCCCAAGACCCGCGTGCAGCGAGGTGCCGAGCGGGCCGTCTACGACCGCGACGCCATCGTGGCGATCCTCGACGCAGGTCTCGTCGCCCACGTCGGGATCGTCACAGACGCCGGCGCGCCGGTGGTGATCCCGATGGCGTACGCCGTCGACGGCGACCACCTGCTGGTGCACGGCTCGGTGGCCAGCCGCCTCATGCGGACGCGGTCGCCCGTGTGCGTCACGGTCACGATCCTCGACGGGCTCGTCGTGGCGCGGTCGCTGTTCGAATCGTCGATGAACTACCGCAGCGTCGTCGTCTTCGGTGCCCCCGAGGTCCTGGTCGGGGACGAGAAGCGGGAGGCGCTCCTCCGCCTCAGCGACAAGCTGCTCCCGGGTCGGGTCGACCATGCCCGGGGCCCGAGCGCCAAGGAGCTGGCCGCCACGACGGTGTGGCGGATCAGCCTGTCCGAGGCGTCGGCCAAGGTCCGGACCGGACCGGCTGACGAGGACCCGGGCGACGTCGATCTGCCCTTCTGGGGAGGCGTGATCCCCGTGCGCCTGGTGGCAGGCGACCCAGAGCCGGATGCTCTCCGCTCGCCGCCACCTCCGACGCCGGAGCACATCCTCGAGATCGTCACCCGGCTCCGGGCGACGTGACCTTCGGCCCTAGTAGCCGCGGGTCCCGAGGCGCACGCTGAGCACGGAAGGACCCACGAGAGGAGTCCCCCATGATGCCGCTCATCGGTCTGCTCGTTCTGGTCGCCCTCGTCACGGCGGCGGTGCTCGCCGCCAGGAGGCCGTCGACGGAAGCCCCCAGGTCGGCGTCTGCCGACGCGCCTCCCCTGGGCGCCGTCGCCGTCCGCGGCCCGGCGTCCCCCGACAGCGGCCCGACGAGCCATGTCTCGCAGTGGGTGGCCGCCGGTCTGCTGACAGCGGAGGACGCCGCCGCCATCCTCACGTATGAGGGCCTGACCCCCGCCCCCGACGCATCGCCTGCGATCGCCGCTGCCCCTGCCCCTGCCCGCACCTGGTCGGTGGCGGAGGCCCTGGGCTACCTGGGCGGGATGTTGGCCCTCATCGGGCTCGTGCTCGTGGTGGCGCGGTACTGGGCGGACATGGCGACCGGTGGGCGGCTCCTCCTGAGCGGCTCGGGCGCCCTCGCGCTTCTGGCTGGCGGCTTCGTCGTCAAGGAGCGGGCGGCCCCCGCGTTGGCCCGTTTGCGGGGGTTCCTGTGGTTGGCATCCACCGCCGCGGCCGCGCTGTTCATGGGCGTCCTGGCTGCCGATGGGTTCGGTGCCGAGGCCGCCCAGACCATCGTGCTGGCTTGCGCGGGCCTCGTGACGGTGGAGAGCGGGCTGCTGTGGCGTGGCCACGATCGTCCGATCCAACAGGCCACCTTCCTCATTGGGATCGCTGCCTTTGCTGGCGCCCTGGTGGCCCTGTGGTCGCCATGGGGCGGTGTGGTGGGGATCGCGGTGTGGGTCGTGGGCATCGTGTACCTCGTCCTGGGCCTGCGCCGCTTGACGCCTGAGCCCGTGCTCACGGAAGGGGCAGGGGGCTTGGCCGCCATCGTCGGCGCGACCATCATGGCCGCCGCCTGGCAGGGCTTCGGGCTGGTGGTGGTCGTGGCGACGGCCATGGCACTCGTCGCGGTCGCCCTCACCCCGGGTCTGGCGCCGGATCGAACCGATCAGCTCACCGTCGGTGTCCTGGGCGGTCTCACCCTGCTGCAGGCGGTCCCGAGCACGCTCGGCTTCCTGGCCAACGACGCCGGGATGGCCACCGGCTTGGTCACGTGGGGTGTCGGCGCCGCCATCGTGTACGTGGGCGCCCAGCACCTCGTGCGGCTTCCGCTGCTCGTCGAGCTGGTCGGCGGTGCGGCGATCCTGGGCGGCGCCGCCATCACGGCGGTGCAGTGGTCCGAGTTTGCGCCGATCTTCGGCATCGTGACGGCGGTGGGCCTCGTGGCCCTTGGCATGCTGCCGGGCCAGGTGCTGCTCTCGGTGTTCGGCTCGCTGGGTCTCCTCGCGAACGTCCCCTGGGCGATCAGCCGGTTCTTCCCGGGCGAGGCACGAGCGCCGCTCCTGATCCTCGTGTCGGGCGCTCTGATCCTGCTGGTCGCGGTGATCCTCTCCCGCAGCACCGGGAGGTCGCGTCGAGACAGGCCCGCCAGGCCGTCCCGCGGGGCTCGTCGACCGCCGATCGCCCGGGTACGACGGAGACCGGCCGGCACGGTCTTCTGACCTCGAGTGGCTTGACCTTCAACCTGGCTCGAAGCTCTAGGTTGGGGCGATGAGCAGCTACACGATCGGTGAGGTGGCGGGCCGCAGCGGGTTCACCACCTCGGCCCTGCGCTACTACGAAGGGCGAGGGCTCCTCGTGCCCGCGGCCCGCACAGATGGCGGCTACCGCGTCTACGACGAGCACGTCCTCGACCGGTTGGCGTTCATCGCCAGGGCCAAGCAGCTCGGCTGCTCCTTGGAGGAGATCACCGACCTGGTGGACATCTGGAACGGCGACCAGTGTCGCCCGGTGCAGAAGCGGTTCCACGACCTCGTGTCGGCCAAGATCCACGACGTCCGGGCGCGGATCTCCGAGCTGACGGCGTTTGCCGGTCAGCTCGAGATGGCCGCCGCCCAGCTCGCAGGTCCGGCCCTCGACGGACCGTGCGGGCCGGACTGTGGCTGCGTGGTCGACGACGCGTCCTCGCAGAGCACCGGTGCCGCCGTCAGGTTCGGCGCCCCGCCGGTCAGCGCCACCCGCACGTGAGGGCGCCCGCTACACAGCGCGGTGGCTTCGGCGTCATCGGTGTTGGTGCGGCTGCGTGCGTCGCTTGCTGCGCCGGCCCCGTCCTGGCCTTCCTGGGCGGGCTGAGCATCGTCGGCGCAGCCAGCACCTTCATCATCGGTGGGGCCGGCGTGGCGGTCGGGTTGGTCGCGGTGCTGGCGTCGGTCTTGGTCCGCCGCCGCGGGCATCCGGCGCCGTGGCGCGCCGATGGGCACCCGCAGCCGGTGCCCGCGCCCTCTCGCAGGGTCTCGTCGTGACGGTTCGGGTGGCGAGCCGGCTGGCGGCGGTCTTGTTCGTGGCAAGTGCTGTGCTGTTCGTCGTCGGCGTGGTCGTCGAGCCCGACAGCCATGCCGATGTGCCGGCGTCCTCCGCTGATCCCGGCGGTCATGGGGAGGGGGGCGAGGAGGGTCAGCCGGAAGCCGGCACTCCGGCGCATGTCGAGCGCAGCGAGAACACCACTGTGTACGGCATCGACATGGAGTCATCCGGGACCGTCGCGGCGGCGGTGGTCCTGTCCGTCCTTGTCGCCGCCGCCTTGTGGTTGCGGGAGTCGCGCCCGGTCGCGTTCGTGGCCGTGGCGGCCGCCGTGGCCTTCGCCGCTCTCGACGTGGGCGAGATCGCCCGTCAGCTCGATGCGTCCCGCTCAGGCATGGCCCTGCTCGCCGGGACCGTTGCCGCAGGTCATGTCGCGGCGGCGTGGCTTGGCAGCGTGGCCTGGCGGGGCCAGGCATCGGCCTGACCCCGTCGCCGACCCGCCCGCATCGCCAGGTTCGTGGGCGACCTGCCCGGCGGCGAGGCAGCGCCGCAGCCCTGTCACCGGCGCAGCCGGTGGCCCTCAGGGGTTGTTGGCGGTCTGCTCGGCGTCGAGCCTGAAGGTCGCCGAGGTGCTCAGTCCCTGGGCGACGTTGGAGACGGTCAGAGGCAGGTCCACCCGCAGGCACAGCGTCTCGCTGGCTGCGGCGGCGAGCACCCTGTCACCGGGGTCGGCTCCAGGGGCCGGGACGCCGAGCACGTCGATCGAGGCGGCCGAGCCCAACGGGCCCGTGTACAGGACCGCGCCGGTCGACGACCAGCCGACGTCGTCACAAGACTGCACGCCCGCCTTGACGCTCAGGACCAGCAGGTTGGCCAGGACGTCCTCCGTCGTGGTCGATCTCAGCGAGTAGCGGAGCTCCAGGCTGCCCTGGTTGACCACCCGCAGCGGAGCTGTGACGTGATCGCCGGGTGCCATGCCCGCCATCGCGACCACCGCCGAGGCGGGGGAGGCGGAGATGTCAAGCGTGCCCATGGTGAAGGAGTCGCCCGACACGATCTCTGAGTCGGTGAACAACGCCAGCGAGCTGATCGTGGCTGCGCCGATGCCCCCCATGAGCAGGAGCCACGCGGCCGACGCCCCCCGTCGCGGCCGGTCAGAACGTCCTGAGGTGGCGGGTTGAGGTGCAGCCCGGCGCGCCGTCCACAGCCACGCCACCGCGGCCAGCGCGAGGAGCGCGAGGCTCAGGGGACTGCGGAAGGCCACGATCAGACGCCCGAGCGACGGGATGGCGCGTACGACCACGGGGATCGGGCGATCCAGCGGATAGGCGTCGGGATCGGCGGTCGCGTTGGCGTCGCCTTGGGTGACGGCCTGGCGGCCGGTGGACGTCTCGGAGATCTCCACCACGCGGTGCGTGACCGTGATCGACCTGGCCCGGTCCATCACGATGACATCGCCTACGGCCACGTGGCTCGTCGGTCGTTCCCTCGTGATGACCAGCGACCCGGCCGGGACCGCCGGCGACATGCTGCCGGTCGTGATGACCACCGGCCGGAAGCCGAGGGCAAGACCGAGGAGCAGGAGCGCCAGCGCCAGCACCGCGACCGAACCGGTCAGACGGGGGAGCCGATGCCGCCGGTCGGGTGCCGCGTTCACGAGGGCTCCACGTCGTGCTCAGCCACGACGGTCAGCACCTCGGTGGTGGTCTGCCCCTGGACGCTGTTCGGGGCGCCGCGCTCGAGCGAGACTGACAGGCACAGCCGGTCGGTGTCTCCGACGCCGATCGACCGGTCCCCCGCCTGCCGGCCGGTCTCCGGATCACCGAGGATCGCGGCGGGCGTGGCGCCGACCGGGCGTTGGTCGGCCAGCACCACCGACCCGGCGGGAGGCGCCGTCATGCCGATCGGGCCACAACCCGGGTTCGGGAGCCACACATCGATGCGGAGGTGCTCCGCGATGGAGGCCGGCGAGGCGGCCGCCACCAGCGCGTACCG
>DAIQBC010000013.1:13151-17530 GCA_036781345.1 Acidimicrobiales bacterium
ACCGAAGGGGGGCCGTCCCCTTGTTCACCAGATCGAGGCTGGTCGTCGCCCGATCGCCCGGCGCCATGTTGTCCACCCCGAGGTGCAACACCCCGGAGCCGGCCGCCACGTCAACGGTCACCGCCGTGAGCCGCTCGATCCGCAGTCGTTCGACGGCGGACACACCGGCCGACGAGAACAGCACCCCGGCCCCGACCGTCCAGAGCCCGATCAGAGCGACCAACGCTCCGAGCCCGAGGGCCCACCGACGGAACCGGCTCATGACGGCACCGCATTCCACACGAAGGTGGAGGCTGCCTGCTTGCCGACGACCTGCTCGTCGTCGGCAAGGTCGAATCGGAAGCGGAAGCTCACCCGCTGGTTGGAGCTGAGCACCGTGGCCACGGAGACCGGCCGACGAGCCGTGGCGGTCGCGAGCTCGTCGAGGGTTCCATCGAACACCTGCGTCGACAGCTGGAAGTCGTCGCACGAGTCGAAGGTGCCGCCCGAGCCCCGCTCGATCACAACATGCAGGAACGGGGCCAGCTCGCCGCCGGCGTCGGCGGCCAGGCCGAGGTCGACCGGCAGGATTGACCCCCGGTAGATCACGTCGATGCACCGGACCGCCGGCCGTCCGGGAGCCATGTCGGTCAGGTTGAACAGCGACCGGCCCGCGTCGTCATCGGTGAGCTCGATCGTGCCGGCCTCGAAGGAGTTGCCGACCTCGGTCGTCGAGCGCCCGAGCGCGGAGCTCGAGTGGTCGATCACGAGCGTGGACACCAAGAGCACCGAGAGGGCGGCTGCAAAGGCGCGGGCGGTGCTACGGGCCAGCCGTCGGTCGGTCTGCTCTCCCGCGGCGGAGGTGTCGATCGTCGAGAGCGGCCGTGCCATCAGGACTCCCCACCGGAGTGCACGGTGGACCGACGAGACAGCGGCGACGTAGCTCCGATCGGGCCGATCGGCTGCGCCACCAGCAGGCGGGAGAACTCGACTCGATCGATCGGGTGGCTGAGGTAGTAACCCTGCAGGAGGTCGCAGCCCATGGCCTCCACGGTCGCCAGGTGGGCCTCGACCTCGACTCCCTCGGCCACAACGAAGAGGCTGAGCTCATGGGCCAGCTTGACGACCGACTCGACGATGATCCGATCGTCGGGCGACCGGACGCTGTTCACCACGAACTCGCGATCGAGCTTGATGCCCTCGATGGGAAGGCTCCTCAGGAAGGCCAGCGACGTCCGCCCCTGACCGAAGTCGTCCAGGATCAGCCTCACGCCCATCGCGTCGAGCCCGTAGAGGTTGGCATCGGAGGCCGGGTTGTCGGGCCCGAGGATCCGCTCGCTGAGCTCCAGGATCAGCAGATCCGGATCCAGGTTGGCCCGCCGCAACGCGGTGCCTACATGGGCGAGCAGATCGGGCGACTCGAGCTCGGATGGTGTGAGGTTGGCCGTCACGACGATCGATTCAGTCGCGGCATCACGCCAGAAGGCGGCCGCATCACAGGCACCGTGGAGCACGAACCGGGTGAGCTCATCGCGCACGCCGAGCTGTTCGGCCAGGTCGATGATCTCGGGCGGCGGAATCGGCCCGAGCGCCGGGTGGTCCCATCGGAGCAATGCCTCGGCGCCCACGATCCGCCGGTCGGGTCCCACGTCGTACAGCGGTTGAAAGGCGAGGTGGAGCCGACCGTCGGACAACGCCGCCGGCAGCTCGTCGGCCAGTCGAGCGCGGTACCTGCTCCGCTCGCCCATCTCCTCCTCGTAGAACGCCCACCCCAGAGCCCCGTTCGTCTTGGCGTGGTACATGGCCATGTCGGCCCGGCGGAGGATCTCGTCGGGCGAGTCCTGCTGACCGTCCGACATGGCGATCCCGATGCTCACCCCGATGGCCACCTGGCCGTTGGCGATGCCGAAGGGTGTGCCGATGGCGGCATGGATGCGGCTGGCCACCTCCCCCACGGTCCGACGGTCGCCGCCGTTGTTCAGCAGGACGGTGAACTCGTCGCCGCCGAAGCGCGCCACCAGATCGTCATCGCGCAGACGAGCGACGATGCGAGCCCCCGCGGCGCGCAGGAGCACGTCGCCGTTCTCGTGACCGAGGCGGTCGTTGACCTGCTTGAAGCCGTCGAGATCGAGGAACAGCACCGCCACCTCGGATCTCGGGTCCAGGCGCGACTTCGCCAACGCGGCCCGGAGCGCCTCGAGGAAGTGGGGCCGGTTGGCCAAGCCGGTGAGGGCGTCGTGACTGGCCTGCCGGAAAAGCCCGGCGTGGGCGGCCCTGAGCTCGGCGATGAGCCGGTCGTTCCGCATGGCGACCGATGCCTGGCTGGCCAGGAGCTCGAGACCCTCGAGAGCGAGCGCGTTCGATGTGTTCTCCGTGGACAGCGCCGCCCGGAGCACCACCGCAGTGCCGTCGACCTCCACCAGGCGCACGCGGGCCAGCAGCGCCACCCCGGCTTCCTGCAACCCGGCTCGCTCCGCGGCATCGGGGTCGGCATGGTCGACGATGACCGCCTGCTCGAGCAGGTCGTGTGGGCGCAAGCCGCTGGCGGGCAGACCGGGTGCCGGGAGCTGGTCGGCGATCGCGCCTGCGCTGCTCAAACGTCGCCAGGACCCATCCCCGGTGGTGGCCCAGGCGTCGGTGCCGTCGAAGCCCAGCGCCAGGGCCGAGGCCGTGAGGGTCTGCACGATCTCAGAGTCGAGACGGTTGACGTCGCGCCCGATGTCCACCACCCGTTGCAGCACCCGGTTCCTGGCCCGGCTCTCGTTGGTGGCGTGGATCTGCATCGTCACGTCGTTGAGGAGCTGTTCGGCGAGGTAGGCGCCGGGAAGGACCACCAGCAGCAGCACGCTCAGCTGATCCATGGTCCGCTCGAGCTCCTTCAGCATCAGCGCGCCACCGATGCCGGCTGCCTGAAGCGTGGTGATCCTGGTCATGATCGTGACCGCAGTGAGGCCCATCCAGTGCAGCAGGGCACCGGTCAGCCGGAATCGGGTGGCTGCCTCGACGATAGGGAGGGCGAAGAGCACCCATCCGATGCCGGCGGTGCCTGAGGGCGCGGTGATGGCGATCACGAGGGCGGTGTCCACCACCAGCTCGAGCATGGAGAAGCGCCGGCCGAGGGTGGCGCTGCCACGGCGTGCCACGGCGAGCGACCCGAGGTTGAGGCCGGCGAGGGTGGCGAGGGTGCCGGCCAGCACCGCGGCGGCGGGCAGGTGTCCCTTGATCAGCTCGAGGCGCTCAGGGTCGGTGAGGAACTGGGCGCCGATGAGAGCACCGACGAGCACACGGACGCGTCGGAGTGCCTTCTGGGCCACCACCGGACCGGCCCAAGACCCTCTCGTGGCTGCTTCACCCATGCGCCGCCGAGTGCCGCTGACGCCGACCACCAGCGCCAGCACGGTCATCAGAGCGAAGGCGCCGAGGCCGAGGTGGTTGCCGGTCTTCCACCACAAGACGGGCATGCCAACGAACGGCACCACCAGGCGAGCCGCCCCGCGGACCTGATCCTCGGAGACCTGGATGGGGTCAGGAGTCGGGTTGGCATCGCCCTTGGTCACGTACCCGCCCTCGACCACCTCGAACACCCGGTGCGTCACCGTCTGGCCTGGATCGACCGGGTCGTCGAAGGTGATCACGGAGCCCTGCGCGAGCTGCCGCCCCGCGTCTTCGATGAGGATCACGTCGCCGGCCCGGATCGATGGTGACATCGACCCAGCCGTGATCACGACGGGACGCCACCCAGCGGCCAGGGAGACGATCAGGACCCACGCGGTGAGCATCACGACGATGTATAGGTAGCCCCAGACGAGCAGCCAGAGGCCCGGCTGCAGCAGGTCGCGCACTCGCAGCGACGCCGGTCGAGGGGCATCGGTCACGGTCGGGCCTCCACCGCGAGCGCGAAGTCGGTCGAGAGCCCCTGGCTGGCGTTGTCGTCTACGAGATCGAGGGTGATCCGCAAGGCGATCCGGTCGCCGCGTCCGGCGTGGGGAAGGATCGACGGGGCCTCCTCGAAGGCGCCTCGCGAGGTCAGCGTGTCGAGGCGGCCCGAGAAGATCGGGCGGCCGACGGGCCGGAAGCCGTCACACGAGCCGGCAGAGCCACCGCTGCCGGAACTTTGAAAACCCACGTTTATCCGTGCAAAAAACAAGACCGCACGCTTCTGCGTACGGTCTTAGTTTAAGCTATTCCGCTTGTCCCTTTCTGTCAGTTCTGCTCGACAAAGCCTTTTTTTGCGTCGCCCAGCAGATAAAGTGAACCTGTGGCAAGCAGCAGATCTCCCTCGTGCGCTTCACGCAGTGCCGCCTGTGCCGCCTCCTCCGGTGAATCAACCACACGCACGTCCTTACAACAGGGCCGCGCCTCGGCAGCCACTTCTTCCGCAGAAAGAGCCTGCACTGCTT